>NZ_CAXSHM010000006.1:0-122599 GCF_964237335.1 uncultured Sphingomonas sp. | reverse complement strand
CTTGGTGGGGTCAGGCGCGCGGGCGGTACGAGCGCGGCGTGCTGCCACGGGTCGGCGCGGTGATCGTGTTCGCCCGCAACTCCCGCCTGCCGCTCGGCCATGTCGCCGTCATCAGCCATGTGGTCGAAAGCCGGGTCGTCATGCTGACCCACGCCAATTGGTCGCGCTTCAACGGCGAGCGCGGCCATGCCGAGCAGGACGTGACGCTGTTCGACGTCTCGCCGCGCAATGACTGGACGCAGGTGAAGGTCTGGTTCCGCGACTCCGAGGGCCTGGGCAGCACCATCTACCCGGTGTACGGCTTCGTTTATGGCATCCCGGATCGACATGCGCCCGCCGCCGAAGAGGCGCGTGGCGGCGGGTACGCCCACCCCGCACCCGAGCTGACGGGCCGCAACCATGACGACGTCGCCGCGCTGATCGACGCCTACGTTCGCTGAGTTCTCGCGCGGGCGCTGACCTTTCGCGCGGGCGCCGGCTGTGGCAGCAGGGGACCATGACCCGTCCGCTCCGTCTCGCTCTCCCGATCCTCCTCGCCAGCGCGATCGCCGCTCCCGCCGCCGCGCAGAAGCTGGCTTCCGACACGCCCGCCTCGTTCACCGAAGTGCGGACGAGCTTCGACTACGACCAGCGGCACGTCGACATCCCGATGCGCGACGGCGTGACGCTGCACACGGTGATCCTGGTGCCGCGCGGCGTCCACGGTGCGCCGATCCTGCTCCAGCGCACGCCGTACAATGCCGAACGCTCACAATCGCACGCGCAGAGTAGCCACGGGCGGATGGTGGTGGGCCCGGCGATGGCCGACTATGTCGACGGCGGCTACATCCTCGTCACGCAGGACGTGCGCGGCAAGCACGGGTCGAAGGGCGAGTACGTCAACGAACGGCCGCTGATCGGGCCGCAGAACCCGACGAAGGTCGATCACGCGACCGACGCCTGGGACACGATCGAGTGGCTGGTCCACCACGTGCCCGAGACGAACGGCCGCGTGGGCATGGTCGGCACGAGCTATGACGGGATGATGGTTGCGATGGCGCTGACCAACCCGCACCCGGCGCTGAAGGCGGCGGTGCCGATGAACCCGGTCATCAACACCTGGATGGGCGACGATGATTTCCACGGCGGCGCCGCGCGGATCATCGGTTACGACTATTACTACGGCCAGGACGCGGAGCATGGCGAGGCGGGCGACCTGTGGCGTGACGGCTATGACGATTACGACACCTTCCTGCGCGCCGGCTCCGCCTCCGATTTCGTGAAGAGCCGCGGCCTTGGCCAGCTCGGCTTCGTCCGCAAGCTGCACGACCATCCCGCTTACGACGCCTATTGGCAGGATCAGGCGCTGGAGACGATCCTGCCGCGCAAGCCCGCGACCGTGCCGACGATCTGGGTCGCGGGGCAATGGGATCAGGAGGACATGTACGGCGCGGTCGCAGCATATGAGGCGCTGGCGAAGGTCGACCCGAACCATACGCAGCATCTGGTGCTCGGACCGTGGAAGCATGGCGGCTGGGCGGGTGACGGATCGACGCTGGGGCCTGTCAAGTTCGATGCCGACACGGCGCTGTGGTTCCGCGCCAAGGTGATGCGCCCATTCCTGGACGCGCAGCTCAAGACCGGCGGCATCTCCGGTCCCACGAACGCTGCGGCGCTCGCGCCCGTGCTGGCGTTCGAGACGGGTCCCAACACGTGGCAGGCGCTGCCCGGCTGGCCGGCGGCGGGCGCCGGACAGCGGCTGTACCTCCAGGCGAACGCCGGCCTGTCCTTCAGCCCGCCGGCAGACGCGGCCGGAGCGGGGGACGTCGACAGCTACGTCTCCGATCCCGCCAAGCCGATCCCCTATCGCATCCGCCCGATCCGGCCGACCTATGCGACGGGCTCGACCTGGGGCCAGTGGCTGGTCGACGACCAGCGGCCGTTCTCCGACCGGACGGACGTGCTGACCTACGAGACGCCGCCGCTGGCCGCGCCCGTGTCGATCGCCGGGGCGCCGGTCGCCAATATCGTCGCGAGCACGACGGGCACCGACGGCGACGTGGTCGTCAAGCTGATCGACGTCTACCCCGACGATTACGCGCCCGATACCAAGATGGGCGGCTATCAGCTCGGCATCGCGATGGACATCCTGCGCGGCCGGTATCGCGAGGGCTTCACCGTGGCCAAGCCGATCCAGCCGGGCGTGCCGCTCGCCTATCGGTTCGCGCTGCCCAACGTCGATCATGTGTTCCTGCCCGGCCACCGGATCATGGTGCAGGTCCAGTCGAGCTGGTTCCCGCTCTACGACCGCAACCCGCAGACATTTGTCCCCAACATCTTCGACGCGAAACCCGGCGACTATCGCAAGGCGACGGTCAGCGTGTTTCACTCGCCGGGGCAAGCCAGCTATATCGAGCTGCCGCCCGCCGCGCCTGCGGGTGTTGCGCCGCCGCCCATGGCGCCCTGAACCCATGTTCCTAAACTTCCTCGACGCGCTTCGCGCCGCCGGCATCCCCGCGAGCCTCAAGGAGCATCTGCTGCTGCTCGAGGCGCTCGACCGCGAGGTGATCGAGCGGACGCCCGAGGAGTTCTATTACCTTTCGCGTGCCGTGTACGTGAAGGACGAGGGGCTGCTCGACCGGTTCGACCAGGTGTTCGCCCATGTATTTCGCGGTCTCGCCACGCCGGCCGACGCCAAGGCGGAGATCCCCGCCGACTGGCTGAAGGCGGTCGCGGAGAAGTTCCTGAGCGCCGAGGAGATGGAGAAAGTCCGCTCGCTTGGCTCGTGGGACGACATCATGGAGACGCTCAAGAAGCGGCTGGAGGAGCAGAAGGAACGGCACCAGGGCGGGTCCAAGTGGATCGGCACCGGCGGCACGAGCCCGTTCGGCAACGGCGGCTACAACCCCGAGGGCGTGCGGATCGGCGGCACATCGACGCACAAGCGCGCGCTGAAGGTGTGGGACCAGCGCGAGTTCCGCAATCTCGACAGCACGCGCGAGCTCGGCACGCGCAACATCAAGGTCGCATTGCGCCGCCTCCGCCGCTTCGCGCGCGAGGGCGCGGCGGACGAGCTGGACCTCGACGCGACGATCGAGGGCACCGCGCGGCAGGGCTGGCTGGACGTGCGGATGCGGCCGGAGCGGCACAATGCCGTCAAGATGCTGCTGTTCCTCGACGTCGGCGGATCGATGGACCCGTTCGTGACCCTATGCGAGGAGCTGTTCTCCGCCGCGACCGCCGAGTTCAAGAACCTCGAGTTCTTCTATTTCCACAACTGCCCCTACGAGGGCGTGTGGAAGGACAACCGCCGCCGCTTCGCCGAGCGGACGCCGACGGCGGACGTGCTCCACAAGTTCGGGCAGGACTATAGGCTGATCTTCGTCGGCGACGCGTCGATGAGCCCGTACGAGATCAGCACGCCGGGCGGCTCGGTCGAGCATATGAACGAGGAGTCAGGCGCGATCTGGATGCGCCGGCTGACCAACACCTACGCCGCGGCCGCATGGCTCAACCCGATCCCGGCGGACCAATGGGGCTATTCGCAGTCGATCCGGATGGTACGCGAGCTGATGGACGACCGCATGTATCCGCTGACGATCGCCGGACTGGACGAGGCGATGCGCGAGCTGACGCGCAGGCGCTGACGGGGAACCAGCGCGAGCGGCCGGCGGTTAGCCAATCATCTCAATTGATCGGAGCCGAAACAACCATGTCCCATATCCCCGCGTCGAAGATGCCGCACGCCAAGGCGCACGACGAGCATGACGAGAACGCCAGGCCGTCCGAGCCCGGAACGTCGGGTGCCAACGCGTCCGACGCGCCTTCCGATGCCAAGCCGCTGACGGACGGGCCGGAGATCAAGCCCGCCGCCGCGCCCGTCCCCAAGAAGAGCGGCGATCATGCGACGAGCGCGGTGCCCTATGTCGCGATCGCGACGGTCGGTGCGCTGGCGATCGGCGGCATCGTCGCGGCGCTCGCGCTCCGTCGGCCGGAACCGCCGCACAAGGGCGGCAAGGCCAAGTCCAAGGGTCGGGGCCGCAAGAACCGCGACGCCGGGTAATCCTTAGTCGGTCTTATATTCATCCTCCCCCGCCAGGGGGAGGTGGCCGGCGTAGCCGGACGGAGGGGGCGGACTGGCAAACGTCTCGGGTGCCTCCCCCTCCACCGCCTCTGGCGGTCCCCCTCCCCCTGGCGGGGGAGGATAGGCAGGCTGCACTACCCCGGCGACGATCAGCCCAGCACCGGCCGTCGGCCGAGCGCCGTCGCCAGCGCCGCATGCCGCCGCTCCACCGTTTCGCCGTATAGCGCGCGATCCTGATCGGCGAGGACCAGCGTCACCGTCTCCGCGTCCGCCTGCAGCCGCGACCGTTGCAACGGCCCGGCCAGCCCTCCCGACAACCTTTGTCCCAACCTGATCGCCAGCCCCCAAGCCGTCGCCCGCTCGACGGCGTCGCGGGTCGCCAGCCGGGGAATTGGATCGGGCGAGAGTGCACTCCCGCCCAGGCCCGTGTGGAGCGTCTGCGCGATCTGCGCGCGGCCGGGCGCATCGATGCCGACCCAATTGCCGTGCAGCGCGATCTCCACGCCGCGTTCGGCACGGAACTCGGGATTCGCCCGCCAGCCGACGTCTGCGAGCTGGCACGCGGCATGGCGCAGCCGGGCAGCCGCAGGCAGGTCGCGGTCGAACAGCGGCGCGAGCCACGCATCGAGCAGGTCGCCATGTTCGGGGAACCGGCCCTCGCGTCGGCCCTCGTCGCGACAGGCGACAAGCAACGGGTCCTGCGCGCGCGTCTCGGCGTCCATCTCGTCGTAGAGCAGCCCTTCGCGCAGGCCATAGGCGGACACGATCGTGCCGCTGCTGCCGAGTTGGCGCAGCAGCAGCGTCAGCACGACGGCGGCATCCGCGAGATTGGGGATGCGCCCGGACGAAAGGCCGGGGACGCTGCGCAGTCGCGCCTTGCTCATCTGGCCGACGACGCGGCCCAGGTTCGCGATCGTCTCCGCGGTCATCGCGTAATGCTGGATGATCGGCAGCGGATAGGTCGACAGTTCCATGTCGAGCCGTGCGAGCGCCCGCCACGATCCGCCGACAAGGTACAGCGGCAACCCGCGCCCTTCACCCGCCCAGCCGGCATCGGCGATCATCCGCGCGACCAGTTTCTCGAATACCGGCTGTCCCTTGGCACGCAGCCCCGGGATGCGCAGCACGCCAAGCGGAAAGGACACGCGCTCGCCGAGCTCGCCGCGCTGCACGCGGACGAGCTCCAGGCTGCCGCCGCCCAGATCGCCGACGATCCCGTCCGCCTCCGGCATCGCGGACAAGACACCGGAACCCGCCGCCAACGCCTCCTGTTCGCCCGACAGCAGCTCGACCGTCAGCCCTACCTGGTTTGCGGCATCGATCAGGTCCTGGCCGTTCGACGCGTCGCGCACTGCCGCGGTCGCGACCGTGCGCAGCCGCGTCACCTCCATCTCGCGACACAGCCGGGCAAAGCGCGCCAGCGTGGTCCGCGCGAGCGCCAGCCCCGACGCCTCGATCGCCCCGGTTGCGGCGAGGCCTTTGCCCAGCCCCGCCAGCACCTTCTCGTTGAACAGGATCGCCGGCAACCGCGCAGGACCCTGATAGACGACGAGGCGGATCGAGTTGGAACCGATGTCGATGATCGCGGTGCGCGGTTCCCCGCCAGCCTCTGCGCCGTTCGCCACGCCGGACGCGGTCGAGCGCGCGAACGGCGCGAGCAGGTTTAGGGCCATGGTCGTCCGCTCCGCCGGTCAGGCCCGTCGCCGGAGCGACAGGGTCGGCACGACGAGCCCCGCCTCGATCGCGGCACCGCGACCCGACAGCGAGGGGTTGGTCATGAAATAGCGGTGGAGGTTGAAGGGCCGATCACCTGATGCGCAACGCTCATAGCTGCCGTCCGGACGCAGGTCCCAGCTCTGCTCGTCGTCGAGCAGATTGGCGACCATCACCTGGTCGAGGATCTGGTCGTGCACCGTCGGGTTCTCGATCGGCAGCATGTACTCGACGCGGCGATCGAAGTTGCGCGGCATCCAGTCCGCCGACGAGATGAACACCCGCGCTTGGTCGCCCGGCAGCGGACCGCCGTTGCCCACGACGACGATCCGGCTGTGCTCCAGGAAGCGGCCGATCACCGATTTGACGCGGATGTGCTCGCTCATGCCCTCGACGCCCGGCCTGAGGCAGCAGATGCCGCGGACGATCAGCTCGATCTCCACGCCCGCCCCGCTCGCCTCGTACAGTTTCTCGATGATCGCAGGATCGACCAGGCTGTTCATCTTGGCCCAGACCGATCCCGGGCGACCCGCCCGCGCATGCGCGATCTCGCCGTCGATCAGCGTCATCAGCCGCGCGCGCAGGTCCGCGGGGCTGAACGAGACGAGCTCCATCCCGATCGGCTCGACATAGCCGGTGATGTAGTTGAACATCTTGGCCGCATCGCGTCCGATCCGGGGATCGGCGGTGAAGAAGGACAGGTCGGTATAGATGCGCGCCGTCACCGGGTGATAGTTGCCGGTGCCGAAATGACAGTAGGTGCGGAAATTGCCCTTCTCGCGCCGCACCACCATCGCGACCTTGGCGTGCGTCTTCCAGTCGATGAAGCCGTACACCACCTGGACGCCGGCGCGTTCCAGCGCGCTTGCCCAGTGGAGGTTCTGCTCCTCGTCGAACCGCGCCTTCAACTCGACGACCGCCGTCACGGACTTGCCCGACTCGGCCGCGGCGATCAGCGCGTTGATGACGGCCGGCTGCTTGCCCGCGCGATACAGCGTCTGCTTGATCGCGACGACGTCGGGATCGGCGGCCGCCTGTTTCAGGAAGGCGAGCACGACGTCGAACGTCTCGTACGGGTGATGGACGACGATGTCCTTGGACGCGATCGCCGCGAAACAGTCGCCGGCGAACTCGCGGATGCGCTCGGGGAAACGCGGCGAGTAGGGCACGAACTTCAGGTCCGGTCGGTCTTCCTCCACCAGCTGCGCGAGATCGGTGATGCCCAGCAGGCCGCCCGTCTCGGTGATGATCGTGTCCGCGCCGCCGAGCTCGGTCTTGAGGATCGCCGCCAGCGCCGCCGACATGCCGGGTTCCAGCTCCAGCCGGATCACGCGACCGCGGCGGCGGCGCTTGATCGCGTTGGCGAAGTAGCGGACGAGGTCCTCCGCCTCCTCCTCGATCTCGATGTCGCTGTCGCGCAGCACGCGGAACATCGCGCTCGCGCCCATGTCGTAGCCCGGGAACAGCAGCGGCGCGTACCGCTTGAGCAATGTCTCGACGGTGGCATAGCGCGCCGGCTCGCCGGGCAGCCGGACGAAACGGCGCGTGGTCGCGGGCAGCATCACCAGCTCGCGCACCGGCGCCGAGTCCGCGCGGCGGACGAGATCGAACAGCATAGCCGCGCCGGCATTGGGGATGAACGGAAACGGGTGCGCCGGATCGAGCGCCTGAGGCGTCAGGATCGGGAACAACTGTTCGCGCACGTACCGCTCCAGCCACGGCTCGTCGGCGATGTCACAGGGATCGAGCACCGTGATCCCGGCGTCGGCGAGCTGGGGCAGCAGGTCCTGCCACACCGTCTCCTGGCTCTCCATCAGCGCGTGCGCCTGTTCGGTGATCGCACCCAGCTGCTGCCCCGGGGTCAGCCCGTCGGCCGAGCGACGCTCGACGTCCTGCACCAACTGGCCCTTCAGTCCCGCGACGCGCACCATGAAGAACTCGTCGAGGTTGGAGCCGGAGATCGACAGGAACCGCACCCGCTCCAGCAGCGGATGCGCGCCATTGCACGCCTCCTCCAGCACGCGGCGGTTGAACGCGAGCCACGACAGCTCGCGATTGAAGAACCGCTCGTCGCCGCCGGTCGCGGCGAAGGGATCGTCGTCGGCGACGAGATGGGCGAGATGCGCGGGGCGGGTCATGTCACAACAGCCTCGGTTCGGGCACGATCATCGACGTGGCGGCGAGCGTCTCACGGGCCATCGGGATCGTCAAACGCCGCCGCCGTCCGCCCGACTCCTCTTCCAATGCGTCCACCACACGCAGAACGGTCAGGTGCGTCCGCTCGATCCGTCCGGCGAGCCAGTCGATCAGATCGGGTCGCGCGTCGAGGCCGCGACGGAGGAAATGGCGCTGGAGCAGCGCGCGCACCAGCGCGTCGTCCGGCGCGCCGATCACCGCCAACGGACCGGCGCCGAGCCGCGAGCGCAGGTCGGGCAGCCGAACCGACCAGACCGGCGGCGGCGCGTCGGCCACGATCAGCAGCGGCTTGCCGTCGCCCTGCGCGCGGTTCCAGGCGTGGAACAGGTCGGCCTCGGGCAGCGGCTCCGCATCGTCGATTACCTGGCCGCCGGTACGGGCCGCGAAGATGCGCGCGAGCAGGCTGCGCCCGGATTTGCGCGGCCCCACCAGCAGCGCCGCGCGCACCGGCCACGCGGCGGTGTCCGCCAGCAGCCGCACCGCCGCCTCGTTGGAGGGCGTGACGAGGAACTCGTCGTCGCTGGGGCCGGCCGGCCAGACGAGCGGCAGCGCCAGTTGCGCGCCCATGGTTCGCCCGTCGCCCACTCACCCCACCGTCGAATTGTCGGGCGACAGGTCCGGCGGCAGCAGTTGCGGCGCGCGGCGGATGCGCAGTGTCGTGCCCGAGCCGAACACCTGCAGACCTCGCGCCTCGAGCTGTGCCTTCAGCAGGTCGGGATCGCCCGCGAAGGCGACGCGCATGACCGACGTGCCGCCGAGCGCCAGGCTGGCCGTCACCGCCGAGCGCACGCCCGTGATCGAGCGTACCAAAGCCTCCGTCGCCGAAACGGCGCCGGGCGTCGGCGTATCGTACTGGATACCGACCTGAGTGACGGCCGCGGTCTCGTCCGGCGCATCCATCAGATTGTCGAGCCCACCGTCGTCCGTAGCATTGTCCGGCGTCGCGGATGGCGGTGGCGACAGCGCCATGTCGGGATGGAGCAGGCCACTGCGCAGCGCGTCCTGATAGGCGTCGTCGATCCGCTTGACGCCCGTGTCGAGCAGCTGCGGCAGCCCGTCCGCGTTGCCGACCCGCAGGGTGAAGCTGGTCAACAGGTCGTTGTCCGGGCCATGCCGCGCCTCGAACACGCCGATCACCGGGCCGCCGGGCCATTGCCGATACAGCCGCACGGTCGGGATCAGGACGTCCGACGCGCCATATTGGTTGATCAGCGTGCGCCACCACGCCCGGCCCCGTCGCCCCACCTGCCCCACGGTCAGCAGCAGCGAATCAGGTCCGGTGCCGGACGGGCGGATATAGTCGATCGCGCTGTTCCCGGTTCGATAGCGCGCCCATGCCTGCTGCCACGCCGTCCGCTGCTCGAACACCTGGCCGACGCCGCCCGACCATTGCACCGGGACGACGAGCATCGGCGGCGATCGGAGCGAATAGGTGGTGACGCCCAGGATCGAGCCTGCGCGCGCGCGATCGAACAGCACGCCCAATTTGGCGATGTAGCGCGTCGGCCCGATCTGCTCGTCCTGGACGACGATACCAGAGACGAGGCCGTCGAGCGCACCGTCCGCCAGCGTCGATCCGCTGCCGGTCAGCCGCTGCGCGAGCTGCGTCCACGCCTTGCGCTGCGCGATCCGCCAGCCGGCATAGCGCGCCGCATCGGCGGTGCTCGCCGACACGTCCACCGCGACGCCGTCGACCTCGTACGCCCCGGCGCTGTCCACCGGCGCAACGCCGCGGTCGCCGCCCTCGATCTGCGCGACGACAACGCCTGTAGCCAGCGCGGCGAGTGCGACGGCCGCGTACAGGCGCGCAGGGAAAGGCGGCCGCAGCCGGGAAAGCGTCATTGTGGGCGCCTTTTGCCGGGCCGGCGGTGGAAATCCAAGCGGCTTGTGGCTAGGCAAGCCCGCATGGCCGAGACATCCACCCCCGCGTCCGGATACACCTATGCCGATGCGGGCGTCTCGATCGCCGCCGGCAACGCGCTGGTCCGCGCCATCGCGCCGCTCGCGCGCGCGACGCGGCGGCCGGGCGCGGACGCCGAGCTGGGCGGCTTCGGCGGGGTGTTCGATCCTAGGGCTGCGGGTTTCATCGATCCGCTGCTGGTCGCCGCCAACGACGGCGTCGGCACCAAGCTGAAACTCGCGATCGAACATGACCGGCACGATGGCGTCGGCATCGACCTCGTCGCGATGTGCGCCAACGACCTGATCGTCCAGGGCGCGGAGCCGCTGTTCTTCCTCGATTACTACGCCAGCGGCCGGCTGGACGAGGCGGTCGCGACGCGGGTGGTGGCGGGTATCGCGGAAGGATGCCGCCAGGCGGGCTGTGCGCTGATCGGTGGCGAGACGGCCGAAATGCCGGGCATGTACGCTGGCGCGGATTACGACCTCGCGGGCTTCTGCGTCGGCGCCGTCGAGCGCGAGCAGTTGTTGACGGGCGCAGCGATCCGGCCGGGCGACGTGCTGTTGGGGCTCGCCTCATCGGGGGTCCATTCCAACGGCTTCTCGCTGGTGCGGCGGCTGGCGGCGGATCGCGGGTGGAAGCTGGCGCGGCCGGCGCTGTTCGATCCCGAGCTGCTGCTGATCGACGCGCTGATGGCGCCGACGCGCATCTATGTGCGCTCGCTTTTGCCTCTGCTTAAGGGTGGGCACATCCGGGGCCTGGCGCATATCACCGGCGGTGGCCTGTTGGAGAACGTGCCGCGCGTGCTGCCCGAGGGGTGCCGCGCTGTGATCGGCGCGGGCGCGTGGGAGCAATCGCGGCTGATGGCGTTCCTGCAGGCGCAGGGGCGCATCGAGCCGGAGGAGATGGCACGCACGTTCAATTGCGGCATCGGCATGGTTGCGGTGGTCGCACCGGACGAGACGGACGGCGTCGCCGCGGCGCTGACGGCGGCGGGGGAGACGGTGTTCCGGATCGGCGCGGTGGAGGCTGGGCAGCGGGGTTGCAGCGTGACGGGCGGCGTAGAGGACTGGAGCGCGCGGGGCGAGTGGACGGCGACGCATGACGCCTGACCCTCTCTCCCGTCATCCCCGCTTTCGGGGGGATGACGAAGGGTGAACACGCGCGTCGCCGTCCTCCTCTCCGGCCGTGGCTCCAACATGATGAGCCTCGTCGAGCGGGCCGATGGCTATGACATTGTCCTCATCGCATCCGACAAACCGGACGCGCCCGGACTCACCTGGGCCCGTGACCACGGCTTGCGCACCTTCGCCCTCTCGCCAAGGGGCATCGGCAAGCCCGCCTACGAGGCCGCGCTCGACCACGCCCTGCTCGACGCCGGCGTCCAGGTGATCGCGCTCGCCGGCTACATGCGCCTGTTGTCGCCCGAACTCGTCGCGCGGTGGCGGGGGCGGATCCTCAACATCCACCCCTCGCTCCTGCCGCTCTACAAGGGCCTCGACACGCACGCGCGTGCCCTCGCCGCCGGCGACGCCGAGACCGGCTGCTCGGTCCACCTCGTCACCGAGGAGCTCGACGCGGGCGCGGTCCTGGGCCAGGCGCGCGTGCCGATCCTCGCGGACGACACGGCAGAGACGCTCGCCGCGCGCGTGCTGGTCGAGGAGCATCGCCTGTACCCCCATATCCTGTCGGAGCACTGCCGCACCATGCCAGCATCAGACGAGCCTTCGCCTCTCGACCGCGTCCGCCAGGTCGCGCTCCAGTTGCCGGAGGCCGAGGAACGCGTCGACGACGGCGAGAGCGCCTTCCTGGTCGCCGGCGAAGCGTTCGCGGCAGTGCGAGACGACCGGGCACTGCGCGTGCGCGGGGCCGCGGGGTGGGAGGACGTCGACCTGGCCGGTGACGTCGACTGGCCGGCGGTGGACGATCGGATCGCGCATGGCTGGGAACTGGTCGCGCCCGCCGGGCTACTCGAAGCCGGCGGCAGGTGAGCGAGAGCGCGGACCAGAAGCGTACGCGCCGCCGCTGGATCAACCTCGCCGAGCTGGTGGCGGTGCTCGGCGTGCTGATCGCGGCGCTGACGCTGTGGAACAGCGTGACGGAACGCCGGGCGGCGGAGGCGGACAAGGCCGGCCAGCGCGTCGCCGCCGTTCAGGCGCGGAGCCGGTTCGAGCTGCACGGCGCGGCGGGCAAGGACGGCGATGCGATCACGCTGTCCCATGACGCGAGCCATGAACTGCACGACGTCCACGTCACATTTCCGACCGCGCTCGGCATCGCGGCGGAGGACGCGACCGATCATCGGATCGCGCGCGACTGGATCGCGAAGCCGGTGCTGAAGGCTTCCGCGGACGGCCCGAGCGACCGCAGCGGGCTGCTGCCGGTGCTGATCGACTTCGCCTGGGCCGACGAGAATGGCGACGAGCACCGGGGCAAGGGCATCTACGACATTGTCTGGCGTACCCGCGGCCACCCCTTTCCGCTCGGCCGATCGCTGCGGTTGACCGATTTCAGGCTTCACCAGAAAGGTGGCGACCAGGCACGGCTCGACGCCATATGGGCGAAGGAAAAGCCGGCGGACTGATCCCGCCGGCTACAGCGGCAACGCATATACCGGATCGTCAAACACGCGGTCGCCCACGCGAAACTGGCGCCGTCCGACCAGGTTGAAGCCCTCACGCTCGTAAAATCGCTGCGCCCGTTTGTTCTCGGGATGCGTACCAAGCAGCATCCGGCGCTTGCCCCGCCTTCTCGCCTCTTTCCGCGTGGCATCAAGCAGCGCGGGACCGACCCCCTGCCCGTGAGCGATCGCCAGCGTGTAGATCCGCCGCAGCTCGATGTCATGGGAGGTAAGCGGGATCGGGAAATCCGGCGCGGTGACAACCGCAAAGCCGAGCGGCGCGTCCGTCGCCTCCAATGCGGCATAGAAGACCGCTGCTTCGGGATCGTCAATCCAGCGCATGAACGTCGCAGGGCTGCATCTCTCCGCGACGTGTGCGACGATGTCGGCCATCCCGATCAGCGCATGATAAGTTTCGAGGAACGTCGCCCCCGCGACCAGCGACAGCGCCTCGGCGTCCGCCGGGGCCGCCCGCCGCAGCCGCCACGTCATCGCAAACGTCCGCTCAGCCGACGATCTCGTCCGGCTTGAAGAAGAACGCGATCTCGGTCGCGGCATTCTCGTCGGAGTCCGATCCGTGAACGGTGTTCGCCTCGATCGACTCCGCCAATTCCTTGCGGATCGTGCCCGCCTCGGCGTTGGCGGGGTTGGTCGCGCCCATGATGTCGCGATTGCGCTGCATGGCGTTCTCGCCCTCCAGCACCTGCACGACGACGGGGCCGGAGATCATGAAGTCGACCAGCGCGCCGAAGAAAGCCCGCTCACGGTGGACGGCATAGAAGCCCTCGGCCTGCTCGCGCGTCATGTGGATGCGCTTGGACGCGACGACGCGCAGGCCGGCTTCCTCCAGCATCTTGACGACGGCGCCGGTGATGTTGCGGCGCGTGGCATCGGGTTTGATGATCGAAAAGGTACGGGTGACGGCCATGACGGTCACGGGCTCCTGTCTACGGGGCTGGAAAGTGCGCTGGCCCTAGGCGGCGGCACCCGGATTGGCAACCAAGGGGCGCTCACGCCTGCTTGCGCCATCCACCTTCGTTCTTCTGCTGCCAATAGTTGCGCTCGATACCGTCGCGACCACCCAGCGCCTTCCAGGCGAGCCGCGCCTCCCGGATGCGCTCCTCGTCGAAGAAGTGGAAGGCGCGCTCGAAGACCGGTGGTGCCCCGTCCAATCCTGCCCCGTCCAGCACCTCGTCGCGCCAGCGTCCGTCGACCAGCGCGACGTGCCGCGCCCCGTTCGCCGGCGCCACCGTGCCTGCGATCAACACCGGCTGCGCCCCTTCGTCGCCCGCCCCCGCAAGCCCATGCGCCAGGAAGCTGTCGGCCGCATACGTCCACAGCAGCGTGTCGAGCGCGATCCGCTGCTGCTCCTCGTCCGCGACGATCAGCAGCCGCTCGCCCGCGCCCAGCACGCGCTCCACGATTGGCGGCAGCACGCGGTCGAGCGGGCGGGTGGTCAGGTGGTAGAAGTCGACCCGCATGGTGTGCCTAGACCATCACCCCAGCGAACGATGGGGTCTCCTCGCGATGCGGGCCGGTCCGCCGGTCGGGGAGACCCCAGCGTTCGCTGGGGTGACGGGAAGGATGAGCGATCACCCCTCGAAATTGTCGGCGACGAACCGGTCGAGCAGCCGGACGCCATAGCCCGTCGCGCCCTTGTCGAACGTCGGTCCCGCCTTGTCGGACCAGACCATGCCGGCGATGTCGAGATGCGCCCAGCGGACGCCGTCGTCCACGAACCGCTTGATGAACTGCGCCGCGGTAATCGAGCCGGCGCCCTTGCCGCCGATGTTCTTCATGTCCGCGATGGGCGAGTCGATCATCTTGTCGTAGGCGGGCGCGAGCGGGAAGCGCCACAACAGGTCCCCGCTCGCCAGCCCCGCCGCCAGCAATTGGTCGGCCAGCGCGTCGTCGTTGGCGAACAGCCCGCCATGCTCATGGCCCAGCGCGACGATCATCGCGCCAGTCAGCGTCGCGAGATCGACGATCGTCTTGACGTTGTGCGTCCGCTGGACCCAGGTGATGACGTCCGCCAGAACCAGCCGCCCCTCGGCATCGGTGTTGATGACCTCGATCGTCTGGCCGGACATGCTGGTGACGATGTCGCCCGGCCGCTGCGCGTTGCCGTCGGGCATGTTCTCGACGAGCCCGCAGACGCCGATGACGTTCGCCTTGGCCTTGCGGCCGGCGATCGCCTTCATCGCGCCGACGACCGCGCCCGCGCCGCCCATGTCCCACTTCATGTCCTCCATGCCGGCCGCACCCTTGATCGAGATACCGCCGGTGTCGAACGTCACGCCCTTGCCGACCAGTGCCAGCGCGGGATCGCCCTCCCCGGCGCCGCTCCACTTGAGCGCGAGCACCTGCGCCTCGCGCCGCGAGCCCTGGCTGACACCCAGCAGCGCGCCCATGCCGAGCTCGGCCATCCCGGCCTCGTCGATCACGGTGATCTCTAGCCCTAGTCCCTCCACGCTCTCGCGCACCTGCGCGACGAAGGTCTCGGGATAGAGAAGGTTCGGCGGCTCGGCCACCAAGGTGCGGGTCAGCGCCATGCCTTGCGTCACCGCATCGACGGCGGCGAAGGCCGCCTCCGTACCGTCAGGAGCACCCGCGATCGTGACGGACGCAAGCGTCGGCTTCGCCTTGTCGGCGAGCTTCGCGCGATAGGCGTCGTGCCGCCACGCGCGCTGCGCCGCCGCGCCGGCGAAGCGCGCCGCCGCCTTGGGCGTGGGGGACGCGCTCGACAGGTCGACGGTGATCGATTGCACGCCCGACGTCAGCAACTTGGCGGTCAGAGCGCCGCCCGCCTTCTCCCAATCCGCCTCGCTGCCGCCGCCGGTGCCGAGCAGCAGGACGCATCGGACTGCTTCGCCGGCGGGCACGAAGGCCTCGACGACCGATCCCGCCTCGCCCTCGAACCGGTTGCCCGCCGCGGCGGCGCGCACGACCCGCAGACCTGCGTCGCCAAGCGATCCGGCCTGCATCCGCACCAATCCGCCGGTCTCGACCGGCAGGGCAAGCACAGGCGCGTCCGACGCGGCTTCGGGGGTAAACTCGATCTTCATCAGGGTCGTTGTCCTTGCGGGCGTGTCACCCCCTTACACTTAAGCGCTTCGCCGCGCCGGGCAATCGCGGATCGCGCGGGATGCGCGGCAGAGCATTGCGAGCCTCGCATTGCCGCGCGCCGGCTGATGCGATAGCGCGCGGCGGGGGTCCGGTTCGAGGCCGTCGACGGGGTGGTGTTCAAAGGCCGTGACGCGTTTCGAGTATCTGGTCGAGTATCTGGCCGGCAGGTGGCCGATCGCCTCCGCTCTCGCCCTGGCGCTCGGCGTGTCCGCGCCGGCGGCCGCGCAGGACCTGCAGCCCCGCCCGGTGGCGCCGCCCGCGCCCGTTGCGTCGGCCACGCCGACAGCGGACGATCAGGTCCAGTTCTCGGCCAACGCGCTGGACTATGACGATCGCGCCGACATCGTGACGGCCACCGGCGACGTGCGCATGTTCCGCCAGGGCCAGCGGCTGCGCGCCGACAAGGTGACCTGGAACCGCAAGACGGGCAAGGTGCTGGCCACCGGCAACGTCGCCACCGTCAACCCGCAGGGCGACACCGCCTATGGCGACTCGATCGACCTGACCGACAGCCTGAAGGACGGTGTGGTCGACAACATGCTCGTCGTGCTGGCCCGCGGCGGACGGATCGCGGCGGCGAAGGGCACGCGCAACGAGGACGGCTCTTACGTGCTCGCCGACGCCGCCTACACGCCCTGCGACGTCACCGGTCCCAACGGCTGCCCCAAGGAGCCGACGTGGAAGATCACCGCCGTGCGCGTGACCTACCGCCCCGACCAGAGCCGCATGTACTATAACGGCGCCAAGCTGCACCTGTTCGACTTCATCACCGTGCCGCTGCCCAGCCTGTCCAACCCGGTCGGCGGTCAGGCGAGCTCGGGGCTGCTGGAGCCCGAGCTGCGGATCGAGCGCGTCAACGGGTTCGAGGTCGCGGTGCCCTACTTCCTGCGGCTCGCGCCCAACGAGGCGCTGACGCTGACGCCGCATATCTACACCGGCACGCTGCCGATGGCGCAGGTGTCCTACGAGAAGCTGAGCGGCACGGGCGCATACCGCATCACCGCCTATGCCACCGTCAGCCGGCGCAGCGACGACCTCATCACCGGTGTGACGGGCACGCAGGAGAGCTTCCGCGGCTATCTCGATGGCGTCGCGCGGTTCCAGCTGTCGCCCGAGTGGAGCATCTCGGGATCGGTGCGGCTCGTGACGGACAAGACGTTCCTGCGCCGCTATGACCTGACCTACGACGATCGGCTGCGCACGACGGCGAAGATCGAGCGGATCGACGACGACAGCTATCTGTCGATCGCCGGCTGGTATGTCCAGACGCTGCGCCTCGATGACGCCCAGGGAATGCAGCCGATCGCGCTGCCCGAGGTCGACTACCGCCGCCGTGCCGACGGCCCGCTGGGCGGGATCGTGGAGGCGGAGGTCAACACGCTCGCGCTCACCCGCACCGAGGGGCAGGACACGCAACGCGCGTTCGCCTCGCTTCGCTGGGACCTGCGCCGGCTGACGACGCTCGGCCAGGAGGTGACGTTCACCGCCTATGGGCGCGGCGACCTGTACCATACGAGCGACACGCTTGCCGACCCGGTCGCCTCGTATCAGGGAACGCCGGGGTTCCAGGGCCGGGCGATCGGCGCGCTCGCGGTCGACATGCAATGGCCGCTCGTCGGCGCGATCTGGGGCGGGACGCAGACGGTGACGCCGCGGTTCCAGCTCGTCGCCAGCCCCAGAATCAAGAACCTGTCGATCCCCAACGAGGACTCGCGCGCCGTCGACCTCGACGACACCAACCTGTTCGCGCTCAACCGCTTCCCGGGCTACGACCGGTACGAGGACTCCAGCCGCGCCACCTATGGCGTCGACTGGGCGCTGAACTTCCCGGGCCTGTCGCTCGATAACCAGATCGGGCAGAGCTATCGCTTCGCGAGCCGTTCGGACCTGTTCTTCCCGGGCACCGGCCTGTCGGACAAGGTGTCCGACATCGTCGGGCGGAGCGATGTCCACTATCACGACCTTTTCTCGCTCACCGTCCGCTACCGGCTCGACAAGAGCGACTTTGCCATCCGCCGCGCCGAGGTGGACGCGACGATCGGCTCGACCAGTACCTATCTGCTGCTTGGTTACCTGAGCCTCAACCGCAACATCCAGTCGCTGTCCGAGGACTTGGAGGATCACGAGGAGGCGCGCGTCGCCGGGCGCGTGCAGTTCTCGCGCTACCTGTCGGCGTTCGGATCGATCCTGATCGACCTGACGACGCAGGCGCAGGACCCGCTGTCGCTCACCAACGGCTTCAGCCCGATCCGCCACCGCGCGGGCGTCGCGTACGAGGACAATTGCCTGAAGCTCGCCTTCACCTGGCGGCGCGATTATTCCACCGTCGGCGATGCGCGGGCCGGCAACGGCTATCTGTTGTCGCTTTCCTTCAAAAACCTCGGGCGCTAAGCCCTGGTTCACGCCGGGCGCGCGATGCCCGGTCGGAACACCGCGCAACAGGACGATGGATCACGTGACAGGTAACAGGCGCGGGCAGGGTTCGGCCCGGATGATCGGCTTTCGGGCGGCCGGTGCGGCGACGGCGCTCGCACTCGCGGCCGGTGTATCGGCACAGGCCGGTGGTAGCTTGGCGCAGCCTCCGGCCCAGGCCGCCCAAACTCAGCCTCCGGCGCAGCCGCAGGTGTCGAGCCAGTCGGCCCCGTCGCAGGCACCGAACCAGTCGGTCCCCGACACACAGGTGCCCGAAACCGGGCTCGACATCCCTGCGAACCTCCAGATCTTCGGCAAGCTCGATCCCAACGTCCGCAAGGCGACCGCGATCGTCAACGAGAGCGTCATCACCGGCACCGACGTCGATCAGCGCGTGGGCCTGCTCACCGCCGCGAACAACCTGGAGATCGGGGATGCCGAACGCGATCAGTTGAAGCTGCAGGTGCTGCGCCAGATCATCGACGAAACGCTGAAGATCCAGGAGGCGAAGGGCCACGACATCGACGTGACGTCGCAGGAGATTCAGGACAGCTACGATCGCGTCGCGAGCAATTTCAACCGCTCGCCCGCCGACTTCACCAAGTTCCTGCGATCGCAGGGCTCGTCGGAGAAATCGCTCAAACGCCAGATCGAGGGCGAGCTCGCCTGGAACCGTTACCTGCGTCGCGAGATCGAACCCAAAGTCAACGTCAGCGAGGAAGAGGTGAAGGCGATCATCGCCCGCATCGAAGCCGCCAAGGGCACGCAGGAATACCATCTGAAGGAAATCTACATCCGCGGCAGCGGAGACCGGGCACAGGCTGCCGCCGCGAGGGCGAGCCAGGTGATGGACATCATCAAGAGCGGCAAAACGCCGTTCGAGACGCTGGCGCGTCAGCAGTCCGATTCCCCCACAAAGATCGTCGGCGGCGATCTCGACTGGATCCGCGCCAACCAGCTCCCGACCGAACTCGGAACCGCCGCGACCGAGATGCAGGTCGGCCAAATCGCGGGCCCGATCCCCAATTCGGATGGCTTCTCGATTCTGTACCTCGTCGACAAGCGCCAGGTGCTGACCGCCGACCCGCGCGACGCCAAGCTCAACCTGAAGCAGCTCACCGTTCGCTTCCCGGCCGGCACCACGGAGGCGCAGGCGACCGCGCGTGCCTCCGCCTTCGCCAAGACGACACAGGCGATCCAGGGCTGCGGATCGGTCGACAAGATCGCCGCGTCCGTCGGCGCCGAGGTCGTCACCAACGACACGGTCCGCATCCGTGATCTGCCGCCGCAGTTGCAGGACATATTGCTCAAGATGCAGGTGGGCCAGTCGTCGCCGCCGTTCGGCTCGCCGACGGATGGGGTTCGCGCGCTCGTGTTGTGCGGCCGCGACGATCCGCAGAACGGCGTCGCCCCCAATGTCGAGACGGTGCAGGACCAGATCCAGCAGCAGCGGGTGAACCTGCGCGCGCAGCAGACGCTGCGCGACCTGCGGCGCGATGCGATCATCGAATATCGATGAGCAATTCCGTCGCCCGGGCACGGCGCGCGTGACCGCGCCGCTGGCGGTCTCGATGGGCGATCCGGCAGGGATCGGCCCGGAGATCATCGCCAAGGCCTGGGCGCGCCGCCATGCGGAGGCGCTGCCGCCGTTTGTGGCGATCGGCGACATCGGCGCGATCGCGCGCGTGTGGGACGGGCCGGTCGCGCGGATCACCGACCTGGCCGACGTCGCCCGGGCGTTCGACGGCGCGCTGCCGGTGCTGACCATCGACGACGCGGGCGAGATCGTGCCCGGCACGCCCGACGTCGAGGGCGCGCGCTGCGCCATCCGCGCGCTGGAACTCGGCGCCGGGCTGGTGCAATCGGGCGCCGCGCGCGCGCTGGTGACGGGGCCGGTGTCCAAGGCACAGCTCTATGCGATCGGCTTCACCTATCCCGGGCAGACCGAGTTCGTCGCGGAACGCTGCGGCATCTCGCGCGACAATGCGGTGATGATGCTCGCCGGACCCGGCCTGCGGGTCGTGCCGATGACGACCCACGTCCCGCTGGCCGATGTCTTCGATCTCCTCACGATCGAGCTTGTGCTCGCCAAGGCGCGCGTGACCGCGCGGGGGCTGGACCGGAACTTCGGCATCGCCGCGCCGCGGCTGGCGTTCGCAGGACTCAATCCGCATGCGGGCGAGAGTGGCGCGATCGGCCGCGAGGAGATCGACGTGCTGATCCCCGCGATCGACCAGCTTCGCGCCGAGGGCATCGACGCACGCGGGCCGTTCGCGGCCGACACGATGTTCCACGCATCCGCGCGCGCCGACTATGACGTCGCCATGTGCGGCTATCACGACCAGGCGCTGATCCCGATCAAGACGCTGTATTTCGACGAGGGCGTGAACATCACGCTGGGACTACCGATCGTGCGCACCTCGCCCGATCACGGCACCGCGTTCGGCATCGCGGGCCAGGATCGCGCGCATCCCGGCGCCACGATCGCCGCGATCCGCATGGCCGCCGCCGCCGCCGACCACCGCGCCGCGAGCGCCGAAGCGGGTTGACGGCCGTTCGGCTGCCACCGCTGCGCGAGGTCATCGCGCGGCATAATCTGACGGCGTCCAAGGCGCTGGGGCAGAACTTCCTGTTCGATGGCCAGTTGCTCGACCGGATCGCGCGCGTCCCCGGCGACCTGACCGACGCGGAAGTGTTCGAGGTCGGACCCGGCCCCGGCGGGCTGACCCGCGCGCTGCTCGCCGCCGGCGCGCGCGTGACGGCGGTGGAGCGCGACGCGCGCTGCCTGGCGCCGCTGGCCGAACTGGCCGAAGCCTATCCCGGCCGGCTGCGAGTGATCGACGGCGACGCGCTGGAAGTGGATGCTCCGGCGCTGTTTGCGGGTCGGCCGCACATCGTCTCCAACCTGCCCTACAACGTCGGCACCGCGCTGCTGGTGCGCTGGCTGTCGGCGGATTGGCAGCCATGGTGGCAAAGCTGCACGTTGATGTTCCAGCGCGAGGTGGCGGACCGGATCGTCGCCGGCGCGGACGACGACGCCTACGGCCGGCTCGCCATCCTGTCGCAGTGGCGCTCGACCGCGCGGATCGCGATGACCGTCCACCGCTCCGCCTTCACCCCGCCGCCCAAGGTGATGTCGGCGGTGGTGCATATCGAGCCCGTCGCGGCCCCCGCCGGCGTGTCCGTCCGCACGCTCGAGCGGCTGACGGCAGAGGCGTTTGGACAGCGACGCAAGATGCTGCGCCAGTCGCTCAAGGGCCTGCCAGGCGCGCTGGAGGCGCTGGTGGCGGTAGGGATCGATCCGACGCGGCGGGCGGAAACGGTTGCGATCGAGGATTTCGTGAGCGTCGCGCGGGTGATGGAGAATAGGCTCGCACCCTTCGCTAGATGATAATTAATCCTCCCCCGCAAGGGGGAGGGGGACCAGCGAAGCTGGTGGAGGGGGAGGCAGCCGAGAAGTCAGCTACACCTCCCCCTCCGTCTCGCTGCGCGAGCCACCTCCCCCTGGCGGGGGAGGATAAAGCCGCCACAGCAGAGCTCTAATTAATCCTTCGTCGGCTGCGGTGCCACCGTCGTCGTCGCCTGCGCGGTCGCGATCGGCGGACCTTTGGCGATCGCTGCCGCAAGTTGCGTCGCCTCCGGGCACGAGCCCGATCTACATACCGCCTTCAGCTTCACCAGATCGTCGCGCGCGCGGTTGACCGCGCCCTTGCGGACCAGCGCCTCGCCCTGCCCCTTCAGCGCCACGACATCGCGCGGATCGAGCAGCAGCGCTTCGCGATACAGCCCGATCGCCTTGCCCGGCAGGCCGCTCTGGTCGGCCACCTGGCCAAGCGTGTCGAACGCGAGCCGGTTGCGCGGGTCCACCGCCACCGCTGTCTCCAGCGCATCGGTCGCGCCCTGAAAGTCGCCTGCCGCCTGCGCCGAGCGACCCTTGGCCAGCCACGTCATCGACCGCGGGTCGATCTGATCGTCGGGCCGCTGGCCATGGAGCGTCGCCGAGACGCACACCAGCGTCAGCGCGGCGGCGAGGGCTACGGACGAGACACGCATGATCGTCTCCGGCGTTTGCACGATGGCGTCGCGGCTAGCATGGCCGCCGCAGCCGTGCGAGGAAAAATCCGTCGGTGCCGTGCTCGGCCGGGATCAGCCGAACACCGGCGCCGCGCGGGGTGCCGACTGGAAGCGGCTCCGGCAGCCAGCCCTCCGCGATCAGCGGCGCGACCTGCTGGGCGCCCTCGTCGTCGAGCACCGAACACACGGCATAGACGAGCGAGCCACCCGGCCGAACCAGCGCGCGCGCGACCCGCAGGACATGCGCCTGGCTCGCCACCAGCCGCGCGAGCCGGTCGGGCGTCAGCCGCCAGCGTGCCTCCGGATTGCGCCGCCACGTGCCGGTGCCCGAGCAGGGCGCATCCACCAGCACCACATCCGCCTGCCCGACCAGATCGGCCAGCGCCTCCAGCTCGCGGCCGGGATCGAGCAGACGGGTAACGATGCCCTCGGCACCCGCCCGCGCCGCGCGAGGCGCGAGGCGCGACAGCCGCGCGCGGTCGATGTCGCAGGCGATCAGCGCGCCCCCGCCTTGCCCCAATCCCCCCATCGCCGCGGCGAGCGCCAGCGTCTTGCCGCCCGCGCCCGCGCACAGGTCCACCACCGTCATCCCCGGCTCCGCTCCAGCGGCGAACGCGATCATCTGGCTGCCCGCGTCCTGCACCTCGACGCCGCCGTCCAGGAACAGCGGGTGACGCTCGATCGCGCTGCCGGTCGGCAGGCGCAGCGCGTCTGGCACGCCCGGCACCGGCTCCGCATCCGGCAGCGCTGCTCGCGCCTCCGCGACGGTGACCCGGAGCGTGTTGACGCGCAGGTCGAGCGGCGCGCGTGCCACCAGCGCAGGCCAGCCGGCGCGGGGCACCTGCGACCGGTCGAGCACCGCTTCCAGCCACGCCGGAGCGATGCCGGCTGGTGCGCACGGCTCGTCAGCGGTGATTGGCGCCGGGCCGTGCGGCGATCCGTCGAACTCGGCGGCCACCGTCGCATCCTCGTCGGCGAGGCCCAGCATCGCCGCCCGCCCGCTTGCCGGCACCTCGCCCGCGCGGCGGACCGCGGCGTAGACGAGCGCGCGCACCGCCCGCCGGTCCTTCGACCCGGCATAGCGCCGCGTAGCGAAGTATCGCGCGACCAATGTGTCCGCCGCCGCGCCGCCGGTGCGGGCGGCGGCAATGATGTCGTCGAGCAGCTCGATCGCCGCCTGGATGCGCGCGCCGGGGGTCACGCCTGCCAAACCCCGTCATGCCAGCGAAGGCTGGCATCTCTCCGTGACCAAGCCCTTATCACGACAAGACCCCAGCGTTCGCTGGGGTGACGACCAAAACCATCACCGCGTCGGATAGTTCGGTGCCTCGCGGGTGATCGTCACGTCGTGGACGTGGCTCTCCTGCAACCCCGCGCCCGTGATCTGCACGAAGCGCGCGCGCCGTTGCAGCTCCGGGATCGTCGCCGAGCCGGTATAGCCCATCGCCGCGCGGATGCCGCCGACGAGCTGGTGAATCACGTCGCGCGCCGGGCCCTTGAACGCCACCTGCCCCTCGATCCCCTCGGGAACCAGCTTCATCTGGTCCTTGATGTCACCCTGGAAATACCGATCCGCCGACCCGCGGCCCATCGCGCCGACCGATCCCATGCCGCGGTACGATTTGTACGCGCGGCCCTGGTACAGGAACGTCTCGCCCGGAGCCTCGGCGGTACCCGCCAGCAGGCTGCCGACCATGCAGGTCGACGCGCCAGCCGCGAGCGCCTTGGCGAGGTCGCCCGACGTGCGCAAACCGCCGTCGGCGATCACTGGCACGCCCGACTTCGCCGCCTCCTCGGCCGCGTCTATTACCGCCGTCAACTGCGGCACGCCCACGCCCGCGACCACCCGGGTGGTGCAGATCGAGCCGGGGCCGATGCCGACCTTGATCCCGTCGGCGCCCGCGCCGACCAGCGCGCGCGCCGCCTCCGCGGTCGCGACGTTGCCGGCGATCACCTGCGCCGCGTTGGACAGCCGCTTCACGCGTTCGACCGCGCGCGCCACGTCGCGGTTGTGACCGTGCGCGGTGTCGATCACGATCAGGTCGCAGCCGGCGTCGATCAGCGCCTCCGTCCGCGCGAAGCCCTTGTCGCCGACGGTGGTCGCAGCTGCGACGCGCAGGCTGCCGGCCGCGTCCTTGGTCGCGTCGGGGTAGGTCACCGCCTTCTCGATGTCCTTGACCGTCACGAGCCCGATGCAGCGATAATCGTCGTCCACCACCAGCAGCTTCTCGATCCGCCGCCCGTGGAGCAGCCGCCGCGCCTCCTCCTGACCGACGCCCGCGCTGACCGTCACCAGATTGTCGCGCGTCATCAGCTCGGCGACCGGCTGACGCGGGTTCTCGGCGAAGCGCACGTCGCGGTTGGTCAGGATGCCGACCAGCCGCTTGTTCGCCTCCACCACCGGGATGCCGCTGATCCTGTGCCGTGCCATCAGCGCGCGCGCGTCGGCCAGCGTCTCGCCCGGCGTGATGGTGATCGGGTTGACGACCATCCCGCTCTCGAACCGCTTCACCTGACGCACCGCCTCGCACTGCTCGGCGACGTCGAGGTTGCGGTGGAGCACGCCGATGCCGCCCAGCTGCGCCATCGCGATCGCCATGTCGGCTTCGGTAACCGTGTCCATCGCCGCGGATAGGATCGGGATGGTCAGCGCGATCTCGCGCGTCACGAACGTCCGCGTGTCGGCGCCGCTCGGCAGCACGTCCGACTCGCCGGGCACGAGGAGCACGTCGTCGAACGTCAGGCCGAGGCGGATGTCCATGGGGTGCCAGATCTCGCGAGGGGGGTGGATGAGTGGCGGCCCATGTAACCAGCGGGTGGGGACGGCGCTAGCCCACTCCCTCCGTCACCCCGGACTTGATCCGGGGCCCCGCTTCTTTCCTACTTGCGTGCCAGAGAACAAGCGGGGTCCCGGCTCAAGGCCGGGATGACGGACGAGTGAGCCTACCCCACCGCCCCATGGCAATGCTTGTACTTCCGCCCCGATCCGCACGGGCACGGTGCGTTGCGGTTGACACGGCCTTCCCAGGCGGCGGGGTCTTCACCCAATTCCTCGGGTGTCGGCTGCACCATCTGCATCGGCGCGATCTGCGTCGAGACTAGGCCGAGGGAGCCGCCGCCCGACCCCCAGGCCGAGCCCGCGTCCACATCCCGCGAATCGTCCTCGCCAGTGAACGGATCGAAGTGGGTGGTGATGAAATCGGGAAGCTCGGGAAGCGTCGGGGCGGCTTCGAATTGAAATTGCGCGTGCGCGATAGTCCGCGTCACGTCCTCCCTGATCACCGACAGCATCCGCTCGAACAGCGCGAACGCCTCCTGCTTGTATTCGTTGATCGGCGTCTTCTGCGCATAGGCGCGCAGGTGGACGACCTGGCGGAGCGCGTCGAGCGTCGACAGATGCTCCTTCCAATGATGGTCGAGGTTCTGGAGCAGGATAGACTTCTCCACCTGCGTCCAGGTCGCCTCGTCGAAGCCCGCCGCCTTGGCCGCGATCATCGCGTCCGCCGCGTCGCGCACGCGCGTCTCGACGGTCTCGGCGTCGATCGCCTCCTCCTTCAGCCAGTCGTCCACCGGCGGCTCCAGGTTCAGGAGCTCGGCGAGCCCCTTCTTCATCCCCTCCACGTCCCACTGCTCGGGGTAGCTGTTGGGCGGGCAGGCCGCGCCGACGATCCCGTTCACCGTCTCCACGCGCATGTCGCCCACCACGTCGTCGACCGCGTCCGCATCCATGATGTCGGCGCGCTGCTCATAGATCACCTTGCGCTGGTCGTTCATCACGTCGTCGTATTCGACGACCTGCTTGCGGATGTCGTAGTTGCGCGCCTCCACCTTCTTCTGCGCGGTCTCGATCGCCTTCGTCATCCAGCGCGACGGCGGCAGCGCCTCGCCGTCCTCGATCGAAGAGCGCATCATCTTGGAAAACATCGTGTCCGGCCCGAAGATGCGCAGCAGGTCGTCGTCGAGGCACAGGTAGAAGCGACTGAGCCCCGGATCCCCCTGGCGCCCCGAACGACCACGCAACTGGTTGTCGATCCGCCGGCTCTCGTGGCGTTCGGTTGCCAGCACGAACAGGCCGCCCGCGGCGAGCACCCGCTCCTTCTCCGCCGCGATCTCGGCGCGGATACGCGCGAGCCCCGCCTCGCGCTCCGGGCCTTCCGGCACGCCGGCCAGATCGTCCTCGGCGCGGAACTCGAGGTTGCCGCCCAACTGGATGTCGGTACCGCGTCCGGCCATGTTGGTCGCGATCGTCACCGCGCCGGCACGCCCCGCCTGCGCGACGATATGCGCCTCGCGCTCGTGGAAGCGCGCGTTGAGGACGGAGTGGACGACGCCCTCCTGCGTCAAGAACTCGCTCAGCAGCTCCGACTTCTCGATCGATACCGTGCCGACCAGCACCGGCTGGCCACGCTTGGCATGTTCGCGGATCGTCCGCGCGATGCCGCGGAACTTGTCCTCGATCGTCTTGTAGAACGTGTCCTCCTCGTCGACGCGCAGCACGGCCACGTTGGTCGGGATCGTCACCACGTTCATCTTGTAGATGTCGTAGAACTCGGCCGCTTCCGTCGCCGCCGTGCCCGTCATGCCCGCGAGCTTGGGATACATGCGGAAATAGTTCTGGAAGGTGATCGACGCCATCGTCTGATTCTCGGGCTCGATCCGCACGCCCTCCTTGGCCTCCACCGCCTGGTGCAGCCCGTCCGACCAGCGGCGCCCGTCCATCATCCGGCCGGTGAATTCGTCGATGATGATGACCTTGTCGTCTTTCACCAGATAATCGACGTCGCGCTTGAACATCATGTTCGCGCGCAGCGCCTGGTTCAGGTGGTGGACGATCTGCGTGTTCTCGAAATCATACAGGTTCGCGCCTTCCAGCAGCCCCGCGCCCTCCAGGATGCGCTCCGCCCGCTCGGTGCCGTCCTCGGTCAGGATAATCGTCTTCTGCTTCTCGTCCAGCTCGTAATCGTCGGGCACGAGCTGCTTCACGACCGCGTCGACCGCCAGATACTGTTCGGACTTGTCGTCGGTCGGGCCAGAGATGATGAGCGGCGTGCGCGCCTCGTCGATCAGCACCGAATCGACCTCGTCGATCAGCGCCATCGCGAACGGCCGCTGCACCATCGACGCGCGGTCGTACTTCATGTTGTCGCGCAGGTAATCGAAGCCGAACTCGTTGTTAGTGCCATAGGTGATGTCGGAGTGGTACGCCTCGCGCCGCTGCTCGTCGGTCAGGTTGGGGATGATGACGCCGACGGTCAGCCCCAGGAACTTGTAAACCTGCCCCATCCATTCCGCATCGCGCGCGGCGAGATAGTCGTTGACGGTGATGACGTGGATGCCCTTGCCCGGCAGCGCGTTGAGATAGGTGCCGAGCGTCGCGACGAGCGTCTTGCCCTCGCCCGTCCGCATCTCCGCGATTTCGCCGCGGTGGAGGACGATGCCGCCGATCATCTGCACGTCGAAATGCCGCATGCCGAGCACCCGCCGCGCCGCCTCGCGCACCGTCGCGAATGCCTCCGGCAGCAGGTAGTCGAGCGCCTCGCCGCCCGCCAGCCGCTCGCGGAACCGCTCCGTCTGGCGGGCGAGCTCGGCGTCGTCGAGGCCCTGGAGCATGGGCTCGAACCCGGCGATCTTCGCGATGATCGGGTTGAGCGACTTGACGTATCGGTCGTTGGACGAACCGAAGAGCGACTTGGCGAGGGCGCCGAGCATGGGCGTGTTCCTGAGATAGCGAGGGAGTGCCGACGCGCGGTGGCGCCGGTCGAAAGGGTCAGGCGGAACGCAGGGCCGTGGCCGGCCCGCCGACTATTCCCGCCGACGCTCCGCGAACAGGCGGCGGGCGAGCACGGCCGACACCAGCGTCGGCGTCGCGGGCAGCGCGGCAGGCGAGGCGCCGGTCGGCGACGGCTGCGCGAACGGCAACGGCACGCGGCGGATCAACCCGCTCCCGGCAGTCTGGGACAGAGCGCCGGCTGCGCTCGCGGCTACCGGGAACTGCGCCTGCGCACGCGTGCCACCCAGCCCCGACAAGGCGGACAGCAACGCGGACAGGAGCAATAGGAGGCGCACCCACGTTATCTAGTAGATGCAAGGCCCGACGTCCAACGAAGTCGGGCCAACTGCCTCGCGCCGATACGACGCTAAGGTTTGACGCCCCACGTCAGCACCACCGTCTCGTCGTACGGCTTGCCTGTCGCGACATCGGTCAGATGGCATGATGGTCCTGCGCCAACCCACGCCTGGCCACCATGCTCTTCCTGGCAACTGCTCACCACGCCGTTGGCCAAAACGTGCGACCGGATCGTGCTCACATGGACGACATTAAAACCTTGGAAAGGATCGTGCGGCGCGTCGGGAACGCCAGCGTACCCGAACCATGTTTCGAACCGCACGGTATGGGCGTTGAGCGACTCGGCACCCGGCAGAGCTTGCACGGGTTGACCGGCGAGGACGCTGCACTCAGCCGAGTTGGCCAGCATGCGCTGACCTAATGTTTCCTGACAGCTCCGCAACGTTCCATCATCATTGTACGAGGTCTCGATCACTCGTGAATGCGACTCCAGCATAGATGGAGCCTCCCAACGAACCGCCAGCGCTAACTTCGCGGAGACCGCCCGCCCCTTCGCGTCGCGTGCCGGGCGATACGGTATTGTCTTCGCCAAACGACAGGTCGCGGTGTCGAGGATGACCGATCCACTGGAGCCCAATATGACGCAGTCCGAAACCCGGCCGGTGCGATCAACCAGCAGTTGCGTGACGACCCGCCCCTCCTCGTGCGCACGCCTCGCTTCCGGCGGGTAATTGTCAGGCCCAAAAACGCGTCCCGGCTCGCCAAGTGGTGGTGTCACCGGCCCGTCGCGGACGACCGTCGTCTCCGGGAGCCGATCAGCTTCCACCATGCCCGACAGCGCGTACAGGACAGCGGAAAGAGTCAGCAGTAGGCGCACGGCTGACGAGGTAGACGATCCGGGCGCGGGCGTCATGCGGGAATCACCAACCCAGCCACGCGAACAGCAGCGCCAGCAGGACTGCCGGCGCCACGATCCTGCCGACCCGGCCCGCGCGACTGTCCAACCAACGTGGCCACCGCCGCCGGACGGCAAGACGATCGCCGTCGGGCCAACCCGCCAGCCGATCGCCCCGGCCGACTAGCCTCCGTCGTACCCGGGTGCTCAAAAACGCGACCAGCGCCATGATCCCGCCGATCAGATGATGCGCGGCCATCACCCGTTCGAACCAGCCACGATCGTGCGACGGCCGATCGTCCGATCGCGACCTTGCCGGCGTGTCGTCGTCGCGCGGCAGCACCCAGCGGACAGGCAGGGTATAGCTACTGGTTATCGCTGCTCCATCCGCGCCGCGCGCCGGCGCGAAATGACCTGCTCGCAACGACACCGCGCAGGTCGCGGCATCCAGATCGGCATCACCGCTCGAGGTCAGGATCGTGCAGCCGGTCACGCGCCCGTCGGTGCCGATCGCGAGCCGGGCGACGGTGCGGCCCTGCGCCGACCGTCGTATCGCGGCGGCGGGATAGCTGTCGGCGTCGAACCATGCACCGGGATCGCCCCGCACCGGCCGGGCGATCGACAAGGGAGCGGGCGGCAACAGGTGCGGCACGACCTCCTCTTACGCCAGATCGTCCCCGGGGCAATCAGGCGGATCGTCCGACGCCCGGTCACGCACTCCGCGCTGTCCTACAGCGCCCATTCCATGTCAAAGCGACGCGGCTACCGTCACGCTCGCCTCTCTCGTGCCTCCAGGGCAGCCATCCTGCCTTCCTCCCGGGCATGCATGCGCCAAAACACGTTTTTGGTGTTACCTACTGTTACCTACTTTCCCCCCGGCTCGGATTTGCACCCATGACAACCTCCCCCCTCGCCCAGCCATTCCCCGACCTACCGCCGGTCGCCGGCGTCTCGCTCCAGGTCGCACGGGCGCGGTACAAGGCTTGGGATCGGTGCGACCTGACGCTCGCCACCTTCCCCGCCGGCACGAGCGTCGCGGGTGTGCTGACCAACAGCCGCTGTCCCTCGCCCGAGGTGGAATGGTGCCGCCGCGCGCTGGTGCTCGGCCACGCGCGCGCGCTGGTGGTGAACGCGGGCAACTCCAACGCCTTCACCGGCGGGCGGGGACGCGAGGCGGTCGAGGCGATCGCCGCCGCGGTCGCGCGCCACGCGGGCTGCGCGCCCTCGGACGTGTTCGTCGCCTCCACCGGCGTGATCGGCGTGCCCCTGCCGGTCGATAAGGCGGAAGCGGGGCTCGCCGCCGCGTTCGTCGCGCCCGCCACCACATGGCTCGATGCCACTACGTCGATCGGCACCACGGACACCTTCCCCAAGGCGGCGAGCACCACCGCGATCGTCGACGGGCGGGAGGTGACGCTGGTCGGTATCATCAAGGGATCGGGGATGATCGCGCCCGACATGGCGACGATGCTGGGCTTCGTGTTCACCGACGCTGCGGCCGAGCCCGCCTTCCTCCAGCGCGCGCTGGCCGACGCGAACGCGCGCAGCTTCTCATGCATCACCGTCGACGGCGACACATCGACCAGCGACACCGTGCTCGCCTTCGCGACCGGTGCGGCGGGCAACGCGGCATTGGTGGATGACGAGAGCGCGGGCGCCGACGCCTTCCGCGCGGCGCTCGCCGACCTGTGCCTGCGCCTCGCCAAGCTGGTGGTGCGCGACGGCGAGGGCGCGACCAAGTTCATCGAGGTTGCGGTGACGGGGGCGACAAGCGACCGCAGCGCGCACCGCATCGCGATGAGCATCGCCAACTCGCCGCTTGTGAAGACCGCGGTAGCGGGGGAGGACGCCAACTGGGGCCGCGTCGTCATGGCGGTCGGCAAGGCGGGCGAATCGGCCGAGCGCGACCTGCTGACGATCCGCTTCGGCAACACGCTCGTCGCGCGCGAGGGGCAGGTGGTTGCGGGGTATGACGAGGCGCCGGTGGCGGCGCACCTGAAGGGTCAGGAGGTTGAGATCGGCGTCGACCTCGGGCTAGGCGACGGCCGAGCGACCGTCTGGACCTGCGACCTGACGCACGGCTACATCACCATCAACGCGCATTACCGGAGCTGAACGGCGCTCCGGTCGCGTTGGCCCCGGTAGCGACCCGGGGCCATGGGCATCAAGCCAGTTCGCCCTGCAACCAGCCCTTGATCTGGCCCTTGGGAGAGGCGCCGACCTTGGTTGCGGCGGGGGCGCCGGCCTTGAACAGGATCATCGTCGGGATGCCGCGCACGCCATAGCGGCCGGGTGCGTCGGGGTTCTCGTCGATGTTGATCTTGGCGATCGTCACCTGCTCGCCCAGTTCCTCGGACAGCTCCTCCAGGCTCGGCCCGATCATCTTGCAGGGGCCGCACCACTCGGCCCAGAAATCGACCAGCACCGGCTTGTCGGCGCTGATGACGTCGGCGTGGAAGCTGTCGTCGGTGATCTTCTTGGTGGCCATCTGGGGCTGCTCCTTGGTGCTGGATCAAAGGTAGGGCGTTGCGTTCCCGCGCTCAACCGCCCGCGGCCAAGCTTTGCTCCGTCGTCGGCAATCCCGGCTTGTGCGCGGCGAGCATTTCGGGCGGCAGCTCGATCAGCACCGGCCCCGCGGTATAGAGCAGCGCCGCCTCCACCGGCCGGCCCGGGAAGATCACCCCCAGCGCCGCCGCATAGGCCGCGAGTTGTCGCAGATGATAAGGCGGCACCTCGTCCAGTCCGGTGGGCGCGCGGCGGCCGGTCTTGAAGTCGACCACGCGGATCCGCTCGTCGGTCACGAGCAGCCGATCGACGGTGCCCGACACCACGACCCCGTCCGCGACGACCGCCGCGATCGGCGCCTCGCCCAGCGAACCCGCACCGAACAACGCCGCGAAGCGGGGATCGTCGATGATAGCCAGCACGTCGTTCGCAATCGCCGCCCGCTCCGCCGGATCGGCGATGCCCTGCCCGGCCAGCCACCGGTCGGCGGCGTCCGCACGCCGTGGACCAGGCACGTCGGGCAGTCGCTCGAACAAGCCATGCAACAGCCGCCCGCGCTCGGCGGCACTGCGCATCGCCGGGCCGGGCGGCGGATCGGTCACTTCGTCCACCCCCAGCGACGAGGGGGCAAGCGGGCGCGGCGGCCGCGCCTCCTGTGGCGCCGGGCGGCCCGCCCAGGTCGGCAGTGGCGCGGGGTCGGCGCGCTCGGCTCGCGTCTTCGCCGTGGCGCGCACCGGCGGCTGCGGATCGGTTCCGACGAACAGGCGCTCGGCGGGCTCGCCGCCGACGCCAAGCGTGTCCATCGCCCGCGCCGCGGTGGCGTACCAGCTTTGCGCAGGCGGGATGCCCTTGGCGCGTGAACCCAGCGAGCCGGCGATCACCAGCCGCTCCTCCGCCCGCGTCGCCGCGACATAGAAAAGCCGCCAATGCTCCTCCAGCTCGCGCCGGTCCGCTTCCGTCACCACGTCATCGAGCGGGCCGCCCCGCTCTCCGGCACGCGGGCGGATCACAGGCACTGGTAACGCGCCGTCTTCCGGCGTCCAGCGCAGCGTCGAGCGCGGGCTGAGCGTCGGATCGACGCAGGCATCGGCCAGGATCACCAGCGGCGCCTGCAACCCCTTGGCGCCATGCGCGGTCATCACCCGGACAGCGTCGAGCGGCGCCGACGGATCGCGCACCACCTCCACCTCGCCGCGATCGAACCAGTCGAGGAAGCGTTGCAGCGACGGCGCCGTCTTGGTCTCGAAATCGAGCGCGGCGGCGAGCAGTTCGTCGATCGGGTCCCGCGCCTCGCGCCCCAGCCGTCGTAGCAGCGATCGGCGACCGCCGAGCGGACCCGACAGCAGCTCCTCCAGGAACTGGTACGGCGTCATTAGGTCGACCCGCGCCAGCATCGCCGACAGCGGCGCCAGCCTCTCGGGCGGTTGCGTCGTGCGCAGATGCAGCCACAGGCTGCCCCGCTCGCGCGGCGCGGCCACCATCAGATCGTCCTGGCTCCAGCCGATCAGCGGCGAGACGAGCAGGCAGGCGAGCGACAGGTCGTCCTCCGGCTGGAGCGCGAACCGCACCGCGGCGAGCAGGTCCTGCACCGCGAGCGGACCGTTGAGCCGCAGCCGATCGACGCCCGCGACCGGCACGCCCTCGGCATGGAGCCGCGCGACGAGCAGCGACGCAAGCTCGCCCCGGCGCTTGACGAGGATCATGACGTCCTCGGGCCGGAGCGCGCGGCCGCGGCTGCCGAGGATTAGACCCTCATCAAGCCAGCCGCGCACCCGGCGCGCGATGCGCTTCGCCAGCTCGCGAATGGCGTCGTCGACCCAGCTCTCCTCGTCGTCGGGGTCGCCGCCGAGGATCACCGGCGGCCACAGCTCGACCGCGCCGGGACCGGGCACCTCGCTCGCATGACGCTCGGCCGGCGCGGCGTCCCCCATGCCGGGCGCCGCGATCTGGTCGACCGCGACGTCCACGAACTCGAGGATCGGCCGGGTGGACCGGAACGATTGCATCAGCGACAATCGCGTCCACTCGGGGCCCGCGTCGGCCGGATCGTCGGGCGCCGCCGTCGCGAGCTTCTCGAAATGCTTCTCCGCGGCGGCGAAGAACAGCGGGTCGGTACCCTGGAATCCGAAGATCGCCTGCTTGTAGTCGCCGACCGTGAACAAGGTGCGGGTACGGCTGGCCCGCGCGCCCTCGCCGGCGAAGAACTCGCCCGCCAGCGCGCCGACGATCTGCCACTGGCGCACATTGGTGTCCTGCGCCTCGTCGATCAGGATGTGATCGGTCGAGAGGTCGAGCTTGTAGCGCACCCAGTCGCCCATGCCCGGCTCGCCGAGCAGGCGCACGGTCGCCGAGATGAGGTCGTCGAAATCGACCGCGCCCGTCCGCCGCTTCGCCCGCGAGTAGGCATCGGCATAGTCGCGACCCACCGTCAGCGCGTCGGCGAGCAGGTCGGCATAGGCCGCGCGCACCCGCAGCGACAGCAGCTCGGCGCAGCGGCCGTGCAGCCGGGTGGCGAGGTCCGCATAGCGCGGATCCGTGGGCGCCTGTCCCTTGGCGAACGAGCGGGGATCGCCATCCGACTTGGCCCACACCTGATGCAGCGCCTCCAGCCCCGCGCTGCGCGCCTCCGCCGCGCCGGCGAGCCAGAGCCCGATCGCCTCCGCGCGACCGACGCCGCCCTTCGTGCCCCACTGCCGGTTCATCGCCGCCACCGCCTCCAGCGCCTCGCGATCGAACGCGTCGTCACCGCAGGCACCGGTCAGGTGATCCTCGATCGGGCCGTCGGGCAGCCCCAGCTGTCCGCGCAGCCACGGCGCGATCGGCGACGCGAGCGCGTTCAACGCCTCGCCGGCATGGGTGCAGGCGCGCAAGAACTCCTCGGCCCCGCCCTCCCCCAGCCGGATGCTGAGCGCGCCGAGCGTCGCGACCGGCGCGGGCCTGCCCTCGCGCTCCGCATCGACCAGCAGGGTGGCCAGCGTGTCGCGCGCGAGGATCGCCTCCTCGCGCGCCTCCAGCGGCCGGAAGCCGGGCACGAGCCCCGCCTCGAGCGGAAAGGCGGCGAGCAGCGACTGGCAGAAGCCGTGGATCGTCTGGATGCGAAGGCCACCACCAGGTGCGTCGAGCACCTTGGCGAACAGCGTGCGGGCCCGCGCCACCAGCGCGTCGTCATACGCTTCCTCGCCCAGCGCGAGCAGGTCCTTGCGCAGGTCCGCCTTGGGCATCCGCACCCAGGCCGCGAGCCGGCCGTTGATGCGCCCCGCCATCTCCGCCGCGCCCGCCTTGGTGAAGGTCAGGCACAGGATGGCGGACGGATCGACGCCGCGCAGCAGCAGGCGATAGACTCGCGCCGCCAGCACCTGCGTCTTGCCCGTGCCGGCGGAGGCGGCGAGCCAGACATGCCGATCGGGCGCACTCGCCTGCGCCTGCGCGGCCTTCAGGATCGGCAGCGTGCCGGAGGCGGCCCTACTCACAGGCCCCTACTCACGACCGTACCATTCGTCCTGGCGCATCAGTTGGTCGTAGTCGGCATAGGGCACATATTCGGGGTGCAGCTTGGCGACGAACGCTTCCTCGCCGGTCAGCCACCGCCGCGCGGTCTCGGCGAAGCTGGCCTGCGCGAGTGTGACGAACTCCGACGTCACCACCTTGTCCCGCTTGCCGTCGGGGTCGCACGGGCTTTCCCGATAGCCGAACCCACCCTGACGGTTGCGCGCCAGCGACCAATATTCGAACGCGCCCGGCTCGCCATCGACATGTCCGAAACCGCCCGCCGCCGCGATATGGCCCAGGAGCCCCAACTGTAGGCTGAACCCCTCCGCCACCGCGCGCGCCGACGGCGGCTTGCCAGTCTTGTAATCAACGATGCCGAGCCCGCCGCCTGGCAAACGGTCGATCCGGTCGAACCGGCCGGTGAGCGTCACACCGGCAAGCTCGGCCTCGCCGCTCCCCTCCACCGCCAGCACGTCACGCCCTTCCGCCTGCAACCGCGCCATCTCGGCCGCGGTCCAGTCGATCGCTTCGGCGAGGCGCGGCCACCACAAGGCACGGAGCAGCGGGTGGGTGCGCTCATCCGCGATCATCGCCGCGGCGCGCGGGCGCAGCTTCTCGAGCGCGCAATCGTCCTCCTGCGCCCAGCGCTGGAGCACGTCGTGCACGGCGGTGCCGCGCCACGCGGCGCTCGGGTCGGCATCCACCGCGTCGAGCGGCGACAGGCGCAGGATGCGGCGCGCGTAGAAGGCGTAGGGATCGGCCTTCAACCGATCGACCTCGGTGACGGCGATCGCCTTGGGCCGAAGCGAGGCATGCGGCATCGGCGCCGGGCGGGCGGCAGGCTGCGGCTCGCCCGCATCGTCCAGCGCATGGACCCAGCCGACGAGATCGTCGGCGCGATCGAACCGGTCGCCCGCCAGCGCCTCCAGCCGCAGCCAGAACCGCGACGCGAGCGCGGGCGAGCGCGCATCGCGGCGCGAGCGGGTCAGCAGCACCGCCGGCGCGCCGAGCCCTTGCGCCAGATCGTGCGCGGCGACACCGACGCGGGCGTCGAGCCCGGCGAGGCCGAGATCGGCACGCAGGCGCGGCGCGAGCCACGGGTCCGGCGCGCCGCCACCGGGCCAGACACCCTCGTTGAGGCCGGCCAGGATCATCAGGTCCGCCGACTGCAGCCGCGCCTCGATCAGGCCGTAGATCGCAAGGCGCGGATGGCCGCCCTGTGGCGGCCGGATCGCCACCTCATCCATCAGCGTGACCAGCAACTGGGCGAGGTTGGCGGGATCGACCTCGGCCGGCCCGTCCGGCTGCGCCTCCAGGTCGGCGAGCAGCTCGGCGGCGGCCCGGCCGGCGGGTCCCGTCCATGCCTCGTCCCCCGCCAACTCCTGCGCCGCCTCGCGGAGGCAGGCGGCGAGCGCGGCGAGCGGCCGGGGACGATCGTCGAAATGTTCGGCCACCGGCTCCAGCAGGATGCGTGCCTCGGGCCACCATGCCGCGGCCGCCGCGCGCACCTGCTTGTCGCGACCGGACCGGTCGGCGAGGTGCGCGTCGATCCCGCCCAGCCCGGCCGCCGGCCGCGGCCCCCGCAGCGCCCGATCCAGCGCCCGTGCCCCGTCAAGCCAGCGCAGCCGCCGGTCGCCCGCCCGCACCAGCGGGTGTTTGACGAGCGCCAGCAGCGCGAGCGGCGCGAACCGCTGCGCCGCAGCTTCGGCGATCGCGGTCAGCAGTGTGCCCGGCGGCAGGATCGACAGCGGCCTCCCGGCGGTGTCGTCGATGTCGATCCCCCACCGTCGACAATGCGCCGCGACGCGCCGGGCGAGCGCGCGATCGGGCGTCACCAGCGCAGCCGTCCGCTCGAGCGTCTCCAGCGTTTCGCGCAGCGCGAGCGCGATACCCTGTGCCTCGTCGGCGGCCGTCGCGAACTCGGCCAGCGCGACGCCGCTCAACCGGCGCTGTTCGGCCGGCAGATCGGTCCAGCGGCCGGTCAGCTCGGCAGGGGCGAAGGCGCTGGCGATCGCCTTGGCCCGCGCCGGCGTCGACCGTGGCCCGGTCCGGTCGCGCCACACCGCGAACTCGCCGCGCGCGACGCCCATCCGGTCGAGCAGTCGCTTCAAATGGTATTGCGGGTGCGTCTCGGACGGGCGGCGCGCGCGGCCGGTCACCGAGTCGGGAACGAACGGCCCGATCGCGTCCCATTCCTCCTGATCAAGGTCGATGCCGAGGCCGGCGAGCACCACCGACCCGCGGGTCAGGCCCGCGACGCAGCGCAGCAGCCGCGCCACGGCGGGTGCCGCGTCCGTGATGCCGGCAGCGCAGACGAACCCCGGCGGCGGCTCACCGCGCCACCGCGTGGCGACGCGATCGAGCAATATGGCGCGCCGGGTCGCGAGATCGACGCAGCCGATCCGCGCCAGCTCGTCGGGCCAGCGATCGAGCAACAGCTCGAACAACGCGAGATTGCGCTGCCAATGCGCGGATAACTCGGGGGCCAGTTCCAGATCGCGCAGCCGATGCGGCGCGATCTCCTCGACGAGCAACTGGTCGAGCGTCCGCGCAAGGTCACCCGCCAGGCGTACGGCTTCGGCCGCGTCCACCGGCGCGCCGGCACGCCGACGTTCCTCGCCCACCAGGCGGGCCAGCACCATGCGCCGATGGAGCGGTGCCACCGCGGGCGGTACGGCTTCGGCACCGGCCGGTTCGAGGAGCGCACCGACGCCCTCCGCCGCCTCCACGTCGCCGATCGCGACCAGCCGCGGCAGCAGCAGCCCGCCACCGCTGGCGCGCACGAACGCGTCGGTCACCGCCCGGCGCGCGCGGTTGTTGGGCAGCAGCACCAGGCCCCGGGCGAGGCCTAGCGGATCGCCGCCGTAGCGGTCGATCAGGCCGCCGGCGAGCGCGTCGGCGAACGAGCGGACCGCGGGTATGGTGTAGAGGTGAAGCGCCATGGCGTGTCGCTCAACCCTCGGCCAGCCGCGCCTCGGTGCGCGCGATCGCGCCCGGCGTCCCGACGTCGAACCATAGCCCCTGATGCACCGCCCCGAACGCGCGCCCTGCGGCGATGGCGCGCTCCCAGAAGAACATCGTCGAGAACGGCCCCGCCGGCCAGTCGGCGATGAGGCGCGGCGATAGGATCTGCACGCCGGTGTAGACGAACGGCGCGACGCGGCCGGGTTGACGACGCCGGACGATCCGGCCGCGCCCATCGAGGTGGAAGTCGCCCTGCCCCTGGTGATTGGCGGCGCGCGCATAGGGCACCATCAGCAGCAGCGCGTCCATCGCCTCATCGTCCCACTGCGCCGCCAGCAGCCGGATCGCGTCGGCCGGTCCGTCGACCCACAGATTGTCGCTGTTGACGCACAGGAAAGGCGCGTCTCCCAGCAGCGGCAGCGCGCGCGCCAGGCCGCCGCCGGTTTCCATCAACCGGTCGCGCTCGTCGGAGATCACGACATCTAGGTCGCTAGCCCGCGCCGCCAGATGCGCCTCGATCGCATCCGCCAGGTAATGGACGTTGACCACCACGCGCCGCACGTCCGCGGCGCGCAGCCGGTCGAGCACGTGATCGATCAGCGGCTTGCCCGCCACCTCGACCAGCGGCTTGGGTCGGGTGGCGGTGAGCGGTCGCATCCGCTTGCCCAGCCCTGCGGCCAGCACCATCGCGGTTTGCGGCACGGCGCCGCCCGGATCGGGGCGCAGCATGACCGGCAGCGTCATTGGGCCGCCAGCAGCAGCGGATCGCCGCGCCTGTCACGCGGCACGTTCCCGTCAAACCAGCGCGCCACCGGCTCGAGCGCCGGATGGCTCAAGTCCCGCTCCAGATAGGTCCACACCCGCGGGCACAGCGCGGCGTAACGGGACTTGCCGTCGCGTCGCCACAGCCGCGTGAAGATGCCGAGGATCTTCGCGTTCCGCTGCGCGCCCAGCACATGGTAGGCGTCCATGAACCGCTCCCCTTCGCCGGTCGCTGCGACATAGCGGGCCAGCATCGACCGCTCCAGCTCGGGATCGACGTCGCGCCGCGCGTCCTGCAGCAGCGAGACGAGGTCATAGGCAGGGTGACCGGCGAGCGCATCCTGGAAGTCGAGCAAGCCGAGCGCGGGCGGGCTACCCGTCAACATCAGGTTCTCGGCGTGGTAATCCCGTAGCACCGTCACCGGCTCGTCGGCGATCGCCGGATCAAGCACCGCGTCCCACGCCCGCCGATACCCGGTCGCATCCAGCGTCAGCCCGACGGCGGGGCAATACCAGTCGACGAACAGCGCGGCCTCGCGATGGAGCACCGCCTTGTCATAGGGCGGGAAGGGGCCGGCGGGATGCGCCCGCAAGCCGACCAGGACCTCGATCGCCTGCTCGTACAGACCGACCGCCGCGTCGGGATCGGCGTCGATCGCCTCCCGCATTCGGTCGTCGCCCAGGTCCTCCAGCAGCACGAACCCCGCCGACGGGTCCGCGGCGTGGACGATCGGCGCGCGGAAGCCGTGTTCCGTAAGCCAGGCGGCGACGGCGAGGAACGGACGCGGGTCCTCCCGCGGCGGCGGCGCGTCCATCAGGACGGCGCAGCGGGAGCCGTCCGTCACGCGGAAATAGCGCCGAAACGACGCGTCCCCCGCCAGCGGCGCGATGGCGGCCCCATCCCAGCCGTGCGCCGCGAGGAACGCCGGCGCGCCCGCAGGCGGTGTCATGTCGGTGGCCATCGGTCCTTCCATGCCGCGGGCACCCGGGCTGTCAAGGCGCGCCCCTCGTCCGGCCGGATCGCGAGCGACAGCCTCAGCGCGTCGGGCCAATGCCCGTCACCGGCCCGCTCCGGCCACTCGACCAGTAGAACCGACTCGGCGAGCGCTTCGTCCAGGCCCAGCTCGTCCAGCTCGTCCGCCCGTTCGATCCGGTAGAGGTCGACATGGAGCACCGGTAGCCGCGTCTCGGGCGGCGCATAGGGCTGGACGATCGCGAAGCTCGGGCTCGGCGCCTCGCCCGCGAGCCCCAGGGCCGCGAGCAGGCCGCGCGCAAGGCTCGTCTTGCCGGCGCCGAGCGGACCTTCGAGCGCGATCACGTCGCCGGGCCGCACGAGCGCGCCGAGCCGCCGACCTAGCCTGTCGGTCTCGGCCGCATCGGCCAGGATCATCGCGCGGCTCTCACCGACGAGGAAGCTCGACCGTCACCAGTGTGCCCTGGCCGGGCTCGCTGACCAGCTCGACGGTGCCGCCATGCGCCTCGACGAACTGGCGGGCGAGCGGCAAGCCCAGTCCGAGCGCCCGCTCGCCGCTGGTCGTCACGCCGGACCCGGCGAACCGATCGAAGGCGTGCGCGACGGCATCCGCGTCCATCCCGGCGCCGTCGTCCGAGACCACGATCCGCGCCCGCGTCGCATTGCCGTCGGCGTGGAGCAGGATGCGGCCACCCTCGGCGCTGGCGGTGACGGCGTGGCGCAGCAGGTGCTCGATCACCTCCTTCAACCGTCGCCGATCGCCAGTCACGCGCCCGGTCGACCGCGCGATCTCGACGGCGAAGTCGATGCGGTGCCGCTTGGCCGACGGCATCACCGTCTCCGCCGCCGCCCGCGCGACACTCCCGAGATCGACGTCCTCGCGCTCCATCGGCGCGCCGCCGTCCTTGCCGCCCGTCAGGTCGAGCACGTCGTCGACCAGCACGCCCAGCCGCTCCACGGAGTCGAGGATCGCCTCGACATAGCCGTCGGCCTGCGGCGTCAGCTTGCCGGCATAGCCGCCGTGCAGCATCTCCGCGAAGCCGCTGATCGAGGTGAGCGGCGTCCGCAGCTCGTAGCTCATGTTGGCGACGAAGCTGGTCTTGACGCGATCCGCATCTTCCAACGCCTCGTTCCGGTCGCGCAGCGCCTGCTCGATCCGGCGGCTGTCCGAGATGTCGAGCATGGTGAAGAGCGCGTTGCCGTCGGGCAGCGGCACGGCGGCGAACTCGAAATGCCGGCCGTCGGCGAACGCCACCTGCCCGCCGCGCTGCTGGCGCTCGACGGTGGCCGACCGGACCAGCTCGGCGATCAGCGCGGCGCGGGCGGGCGTCGCGAGCCTGTTCGCGACCGCTTCCGCGATCGCGTCGACCCGCGGGTGCGCGTTCAGGAACTCTTCCTCGACGCCCCACAGCGAGCGGAAGCGGTTGTTCCACAACTGCAACCGGCCGTCGGCGGCGAACACGCCCAGCGCCTCGAACAGGTTGTCGAACGTCGCCGTCCGCACGCGCAGCAACGTGTCGCGCGCGCCGGCGAGTTGCACCTGCTCGGTGCGATCCTCGAACACCAGCAGCAGGCCGCCGTCGGGCAGCGGCTGGCCCACCAGGTGCAGGTGGACGCCGCCCGGCAGATGCCAGTTCTCCTCGTGGCCGGCACCGGTGGTCGAGAACCACTCGCTCCGCTCCGCGCGCCAGGCGGGGAAGTCGCGGACTTCGGGCAGGCGATTGGCCTCGCGCATCCGTTCGAGCACGCGGTCGAACTCGGGCCGGTCGGACAGCCACTCGGCGCGCATCGCGAACAGCCGGCGGAACGGTTGGTTGCAGAACACCAGGCTGCGGTCGGCACCGAACTGCGCGACCGCGGACGACAGGCGGTCGAGCATCGCGCGCTGGGCATCGGCGAAGCGCTTGACCCCGGCACGCGCCTGTTCGAGCTCCTCGACGTCGATCGCATAGCCGGCGACACCGCCGGTCGCGAGCGGCACGTCGACGACCTTGAGCATCCGGCGGGCACCGTCGATCGTCGCGGGCACAACCTGCTCGTGCGGGCGCCCGGCGTCGCGCGCCGCGGCGGCGCCCGCAAGCGGCCCGCCGGCGCCCGTCGCCTCCACTAGTTCCAGCCCGCGCGAGACGACGTCGTCCGCATCCACGCCCTCGACGGCCGCGACATAGGCGGTGTTGGCGAGCATCAGCGACAGGTCCGCGCCGCGGTACCACATCGGCAGCGGCGCCGCCTCGATCAGCCCGGCCAGTGCCTCGAACGCTGCGTGCAGCCGCTCCGCCTCGCCGGCGACGCGCGCCAGTTCCTCCTCGCGTTCGGTCGCATCGAAGATCCAGACGACGACGGCGCCGTGCGGCGCGGCGCCGGCCGCCGCCCGGGCGCCGCGGGCGACCAGCACCCGGTTCGATCCTTGCGGTCGCAGGCTGCGCGAGAACGGGCGGGCCGCCTTTGCGGCGGCGGCGACATCGGCGGCGAGCGCGGCCGCATCCGCCTGCGTCAACCCGCCACCGCCGTCAGGATCACGCCTCTGCAGATCGGCCAGATAGCGCGGCGACGACGTCAGCCCCAGCCAGCCGACGAGCCGGTCCGACAGCTCCACTTGGCCGTCCACACGTACGACCATCGCCTGCAGCGGCGCGGAGGCGACCATCGCCTGCAGCCGGCGGGCGGTGTGCGCCTCGCCCGAGGCCGCCTTGCGCGCCCGTACGCCGACGAACAGCATCGCCGCGCCGCCCACGACGAGCGCGGCGACGATGGCGCCGGCCAGGAGGAGCGCGGTCGTCCCAATCACGCCCATCGCCCCGTAGCGTCGCTGGCCTGCCCCGTCATCCGTCGCTCTTAGGCCATCCCGCCGGGGGGCGGCAATCGGCGGCGCGCCATGCGGCAAAAGTCCCTAAAGTCGCACCCTCCTCGCGTACGCGCGGAGGGTGTGGGCGCGCCATGTGCCGGACGGCAAACTTACCCGACGAAGCAAAGAGCGGCTCCTTGCTTGCCATTTCGGTCCAACAAAGCAAGGCCGCGCCCGTCGGATGACGGACGCGGCCTCGCTGCCCGGCGATCCGCGAGCGGATCAGTAGCGGTAGTGGTCGGGCTTGAACGGGCCCTCGACGGGCACGCCGATATAGCCGGCCTGCTTGGGCGTCAGTTGCGACAGGTGCACGCCCAGCTTCTCGAGGTGCAGCACCGCGACCTTCTCGTCGAGGTGCTTGGGCAGGACATAGACCTGGTTCTTGTAGTTCTCGCCCTTGGTGAACAGCTCGATCTGCGCCAGCGTCTGGTTGGTGAACGACGCGCTCATCACGAACGACGGGTGCCCCGTCGCGCAGCCCAGGTTTACCAGGCGGCCCTTGGCGAGGATGATGATCTGCTTGCCGTCGGGGAACTTCACCAGGTCGGTGCCCGGCTTCACCTCGTCCCAGGCGTAGTTGGACAGGGCGGCGATCTGGATCTCGCTGTCGAAATGGCCGATGTTGCACACGATGCTCATCGGCTTCATCGCCGCCATATGCTCGGCGGTGATGACGTCGGCGTTGCCGGTCGCGGTGCAGAAGATGTCGGCGCGCTTCACCGCCTCGTCCATCGTCACGACCTCGAAGCCCTCCATCGCCGCCTGCAGCGCGCAGATCGGGTCGACTTCCGTCACCATCACGCGCGCGCCGCCGTTGCGCAGCGACTGGGCCGAGCCCTTGCCGACGTCGCCGAAGCCCGCGACGCAGGCGACCTTGCCGGCGAGCATCACGTCGGTCGCACGGCGGATCGCGTCGACCAGCGACTCCTTGCAGCCGTACAGATTGTCGAACTTCGACTTGGTCACCGAATCGTTGACGTTGATTGCGGGGAACGGAAGCTCGCCCTTCTTGGCGATCTCGTACAGGCGATGGACGCCGGTGGTGGTCTCTTCCGACACGCCCTTCAGGTTCTTGACGGTACGAGTCAGATAGCCCGGATATTTGGCGAGATACGCCTTCAGCGCGCGCTGGAACTCGACCTCCTCGTCGTTCTCCGGCTCGCCCAGCGTCGCGCCGGCCTCGATCTTCGCGCCCCACAGCGCGAACATCGTGGCATCGCCGCCGTCGTCGAGGATGATGTTGGCGGTGTCGCCATCCGCGTCCGCGCCCCAGTTGAAGATGTCGCCGACATAGTCCCAATACTCGGCCAGGCTCTCGCCCTTGACCGCGAACACCGGCACGCCGGTCGCGGCGATCGCGGCGGCGGCATGGTCCTGCGTCGAGAAGATGTTGCACGTCGCCCAGCGGACCTCAGCGCCCAGCGCGGTCAGCGTCTCGATGAGCACCGCCGTCTGGATCGTCATGTGCAGCGACCCGGTGATCCGCGCGCCCTTCAGCGGCTGAGACGCGCCGAACTCGGTGCGCAGCGCCATCAGGCCGGGCATCTCCGTCTCGGCGATGTCGATCTCCTTGCGACCGAACGCGGCAAGGCTGATGTCGCGGACGACATAGTCCTGCGTCCTGGCGCCTGTCTGGATGGGGGGGGTGTCGAGGACGGTGGCCACGGTCGTATCTCCGGCAGGTTTGATGGCGTGCGCCCTACCGGTTCCAGGTTTCGCATGCAAATATAAAGATGTCTTTATATCATGCGGCGGGAACAGTCCGCCGAGCGACGACCGGATCCTGCTCGACGGCCGCCGTGTAATCGGCGGGCAGCATCACCCAGTCGCGTAGCGTCGCAGGCTGACCGACTTCGGCGATGCCGGTCTCCGGCCACTCGTCCTTCGCGGGCATCCAGGCCGTGCCGAACAGACGATCCCAGATCGTCGTCATCGCACCGAAATTATAGTCGAAATGCCGGTGCTCGACCGAATGGTGGATGCGGTGGAACCGGTTGTCCACGAGCAGCCAGCGAAGCGGCCCCAGGTGAAGCGTCGTCGACGAGTGGATGAAGGCCGCCTGCAGCTGAAGCAGGATGATCACGATCGGCATCGCGACGGTGAGGTCCGCGGCGATCAGGCTCGACGGGATCGCGATCAGGGCGATCTGGAACAACGGCTCGCTGATATGGTGAAAGGCGTTCACTGCCGAAAGTTCAGTGATCGAGTGATGCACCGCATGATATTTCCACAGCCAGCGATGCTGCGCGCGATGACACCAGTAGAAGAAGAAGTCGTACACGATCGATCCCAGCAGAGGCGCGATCACGCAGGCCAGCGGACCGGCCCACGCGGCCCTCGTCGGCAGCAGGACGATCGGCTGGATGCCGAGGCTTCGCCATAACAGGTGGAACAGCGCGACCGCGGTCGCATTGGCCGACAGCCATAACGTCCAGAACATCACGCCCGCCAGGCGGCCGGATACCGGGTAGCGATCGCGGGGAAGCGTCAGCTCCACTGCCGTCATGATCGACAGGCTGAAACACCAGGCGATGGCCGTCGCGCGCAGGACGGCGGAAAGGTGGATCAGGGTATCCATGACGTCCAGATAATCGGGGTCACCTTGCCAACTGCTAAATGCGGCTCGGGCTAGGCCGTCCCGGTGAATGCCGCCAGCAGCCGGCAGTCGATCCCGGCCGAGGCGAAGCCCTGCTCCCAGCGGCCGTCCGCGGGCACGTCGAACAGCAGGCCCGCGTCGCCGCGTACGTTGAGCCAGCCGTGGCGCGTCATCTCGCCGTCCAGCTGCCCCGCGCCCCAGCCGGCATAGCCGAGCGCCACCGCCCAGCGGCTCGGCCCCGACCCGCCGGCAATCGCGCTCAGGATGTCGAGCGTGGCCGACATCGCCCACCGGCCTGCGACGTCCACCGTGTCCTGCCCGCCCCAATCGGTGGAGTGCAGGACGAAGCCGCGCCGCGGTTCCATCGGCCCGCCGAGATGGACGGGCGCGTCCGGGGCGGTGCCCAGGTCGATGTCGAGCTGGCCGAGCAGGTCGTGGAGCCCCAGGCCCGGAAGCGTGCTGCCCAGCCCGATCCCGAGCGCGCCGTCCTCGTCATGGCTGCACATCGCGATCACCGCACGATCGAAGCGCGGGTCGCCGATGCCGGGCATCGCGAGGAGGAACTGGCCGGTCAGGAAGTTGCTGGTCTCCATTCGTCGCCATCCTAGGCGGCGGGCGGCGGTGTCGCCATGCTTGAAATCAGTCGCCGCGCTTGCGAGGTGGAGCGCGGCCGCGCATCCACAGCGCGACAGCCAGGAGACCTCCCGATGACGATCAGCACCGGCCAGCGCGTGCCCACCACCACCCTCACCAAGGTGACCGCCGACGGTCCCGACCAGGTGAGCTCGGACGATTTCTTCGCGGGCCGCACCGTCGCGCTGTTCGCGGTGCCCGGCGCCTATACGCCCACCTGCTCGGCGCGCCACCTGCCGAGCTACATCGACAAGGCGGGCGAGCTGAAGGCGAAGGGCGTGGACGAGATCGCCTGCACCTCCGTCAACGACCCGTTCGTGATGGCCGCCTGGGCCAAGTCGACGGGCGCGGACGCAATCACGATGCTGGCGGACGGCAACGGCGATTTCGCGACTGCGCTGGGTCTGACGATGGACGGATCGAAGTTCGGCCTCGGCCAGCGCAGCCAGCGGTATGCGATGCTGGTGAAGGACGGCGTGATCGAGCAGCTGAACGTCGAGGAGCCGGGCCAATATTCGGTGAGCTCGGCCGAGCATCTCCTCGATCAGATCTGACCCGATCCCGCCTGCCCGCCCTTCCGCCCGTCGCAGTGTGGGCCGGCGGGCGGCACCGGTCTTGCCAGCGTCATACCCGCGCCGTAGCCACCCCGGCATGACCCAAGCCGCCGACATCGTCGCCAAGCTGGACCGTCTGTACCGCGCCTCGGTCGATCGGCTCCAGCAAGCACTCACCGCCTATATCCGCGACGGCTCCCCGCCCGATCCGGAGACACGGCGCGACGGATCGTTCGCCTATCCCGAGATCCGCCTGACGTATCGCGGCGACCCGTCGGAGGGCGGCGCGGTGCGCGCGACGCCGATGCGTTCGTTCGGCCGGCTGTCGATCCCGGGCGATTATCGGATCAGCGTGACCAAGCCCGCGCTGTTCGCCGACTATCTGACCGAACAGCTGACGCTGCTGATCGAGGATTACGACGTCACCGTCGAGGCGGCGGCGGGGCGGCAGGAAATCCCCTTCCCCTATGTGCTCGATCCCGGCCATGCGCTGAGCCTCGACGAGGTGTCGGCGTCGGAGATCGCGCGCTTCTTCCCGGCGACCGAGCTCGCGCATATCGGCGACGAGATCGCGGACGGGCTCTGGCAATCGTCGGAGGCGGAGCGGCCGCTCGCGCTGTTCGACGGGCTGCGCACCGACTTCAGCCTCGCGCGCCTGCGGCATTACACCGGCACCCCGCCCGAGCATTGCCAGAGATACGTGCTGTTCACCAACTACCATCGCTACGTCGACGAGTTCGTCCGCTGGGGTGCGTCGCAATTGGGTGAGGGAAGTCGGTTCACCGCGCTGTCGGGCGCGGGCGGGGTGGTGATCGATGACGGAGCCGACGTCGAGCGGCTGGTGACGGACAGCGCATGGCGGCGGCATCAGATGCCGGCCTATCACCTGATCGCGCCCGACCGCACCGGCATCACGCTGGTCAACATCGGCGTCGGCCCGTCCAACGCCAAGACGATCTGCGACCATCTCGCGGTGCTGCGCCCGGAGGCGTGGATGATGATCGGGCATTGCGGAGGGTTGCGGCCCTCGCAACGCATCGGCGACTATGTCCTCGCCCACGCGTATCTGCGCGACGATCATGTGCTGGACGACGTGCTGCCGCCCGAGATCCCGGTGCCGGCGATTGCGGAGGTGCAGCAGGCGCTCGCGCGCGCCGCCGCCACTATCTCGGGCCAGTCGGGGGACGAGCTCAAGCGTCGGCTGCGCACCGGCACGATCGTGACGACCGACGACCGCAATTGGGAGCTGCGCTATTCGCAGTCCGCGCTGCGCTTCTCGCTGTCGCGCGCGGTCGGCATCGACATGGAGTCGGCGACGATCGCCGCGCAGGGCTATCGCTTCCGCGTGCCGTACGGGACGCTGCTCTGCGTGTCGGACAAGCCGTTGCACGGCGAGCTCAAACTCCCCGGCCAGGCCAACCGCTTCTACGAGCGCGCGATCGCCGAGCATATGAAGATCGGCATCGAGACGTGCGAGGAGCTGCGACGCGAAGGCCCCAAGCTCCACAGCCGCAAGCTGCGCGCGTTCGACGAGCCGCCGTTCCGGTAGCGCCAGGCGGGAATCGTTGCGGCAGGGAAACCAAGTGGCGGCGATGCGTTGATTGACGACCCGTCCCTACTGCACAGGAACCGATCATGGCCGACGACACGCCCGACGCCCCTGCCGCCGAGACCGCGCCCGCTCCAGCGCCGACCCGTCGCCGCGTGGGCCGTCCGGCCGCCGTCAAGCCCGAGGGCGCCGCTCCCAAGCCGGCGCGCAAGCCGCGTGCGGTGAAGTCGACGATCGCCAAGGCCGAGGAGGCCGTCGTCGACGCCGCCAGCAAGCCCGCCGCGGCGGTCGCGGGCGCGGCGAGGTCCGCGGCCAAGGCGGTGAAGCCCCGCGCCGCCAAGCGCGCCACGCCCCCGACCGGCGGCAAGGGTCGCGGCAAGAAGACGCCGGCCAAGTCGGGCCGGAGCTGGGGCTCCGTCGCGATCGCCGGTGGGCTGGCCGCCGCCGGTGCGGCCGCGACCGCCGCCGTCTTCGCGCTCCGGGGCAGCACGCCCAAGCCGAAGGAGCCGCCGGTGGCGCCCGACGTCAAGGCGCACCAGCCGGACGGGACCGACTCGACCAAGTCGTTCGGCGCCGGGATCGCCGACGAAAGCACGATCCCCGAGGAAGCCTGAGGACGGACCCGCCGGTCACCCCGCGAGGAAGTCCGCGATCGCCTCCCCCAGTTCGGGGCGTGTGACCGCGCTCATGTGGTTGCCGGGCACCTCGGTGTAACGCGCGTGCGGCAGCGCGTCGGCGAGCGCAGCGGCCGAGCCGTTGTCGTGATCCGTTGCGCCGTTGACGACCAGCGCGGGCTCGTCGAACGCCTCGATCACGGCTCGGGGCGTTGCCACGAAGGTGTCGAGGATGGCGAGCAGCGCGACCGGATCGCCGCCGGTCGTCTTCAGGAACGCCTCCGTCATCCACGCCGGCGAGCCGCGCTCGTGCCGGCCAAGGTTGGTCAGCACATGGCGGAAATGACCCGCGCGCCGCGCGACGTCGGTCAACCCGTCCAGCCCCATGCCGGAGAACACGACGCGGCGCGGCGCGGCGCCGGTCGCCAGCATCCGGCAGACGGTGCGCGCGCCGAGCGAGTAGCCGCCGAGGTCATAATCGGTCAGGCCGAGGTGGCGCATGAGCGCGTGCCCGTCGCCCGCGAGCACGTCGGGCGGATAGCGCGCCGGGTCATGCGGCTTGTCGCTGCTTCCGTGCGCGCGCAGGTCCGGCATCACGACGCGAAAGCCCCTGGCCGCGATGGCCGCGGCATGACCGAACCTGATCCAGTTCGTCCGCGCGTCGGACAGATAGCCGTGGATCAGGACGACGGCCCTCCCCTCGCCCACCTCGTGCCAGGCGAGCCGGGTGCCGTCATCGGCAGCGAAATAGTGCGGTTCGATCGAAGCGGGTGTCATGTCTGTCGATCCTCGGCTGGGCGGCCCTAGCGCCGGTATGTGCTCGACGTCGTCATCACCACGCGCCAGTCGCCGTCGGTCCGTCGCAACCAGTTGTTGAGACTCGCCTCGCCCAGATGCGCCTCGATCATCGCGCGGTCGCCGCTCACCAACGGCCCGCGAAAGTCGACGCACCCGGCCCCGCCGCCGACCGGAACGCCGCCCACCGACGCGCCCTTCAGCCCGCCGCCGCCGTGGAACTCGGCGGCGTACAGCGGCCCGAACCCCGGCGGCGCGGGCGGATCGTAGCGGCCGGCCTCCGCCGCCGGCCGCCACGGCGCGATGGTCCGCTGGACGCACAGGTGCCGGCCGGGATCGGTGCTCGCCATGTCGGTCAGCGCCGCCGCGGCGATCGCCGGTATCTCGTTGCGGGGATTGGGCGAGCAGCCCGCGACCAGCATGACGCCGGTCAGCAGGGCGGCCCGCCGCATCACGCCGCCTTCTGCAGGTGCCGCCGGCCGAGCAGCTCGGCGATCTGCACCGCGTTGAGCGCCGCGCCCTTGCGGAGGTTGTCGGACACGCACCACAGCGACAGGCCGTTCTCAACGGTCGGGTCCTCGCGCACCCGGCTGACGAAGGTCGCGAACTCGCCGACGCATTCGACAGGCGTAATGTAGCCGCCGTCCTCGCGCCGGTCGATCAGCATCACGCCCGGCGCCTCGCGCAGGATCGCCTGCGCGCGGTTGGCGCTGATCTCGTCCTCGAACTCGATGTTGATCGCCTCCGAATGGCCGACGAACACGGGCACGCGGACGCAGGTCGCGCTGATCTTGATCTTGGGATCGAGGATCTTCTTGGTCTCGACCACCATCTTCCATTCCTCCTTCGTCGACCCGTCGTCGAGGAAGCTGTCGATGTGCGGGATGACGTTGAAGGCGATCTGCTTGGTGAACAGCCGCGGCTCGGCGGGATCGCCGACGAAGATGTTGCGGCTCTGCTCGAACAGCTCGTCCATCCCCGCCTTGCCCGCGCCCGACACGGACTGATAGGTCGCGACCACCACCCGCTTGATCCGCGCGACGTCGTGCAGCGGCTTCAACGCGACGACCATCTGCGCGGTCGAGCAATTGGGGTTGGCGATGATGTTGCGCCGCTTGTAGCCGTCGATCGCTTCGGGGTTCACCTCCGGCACGACCAGCGGCACGTCCGGGTCCATGCGGTAGAGCGACGAGTTGTCGATCACCGTGCAGCCGGCGGCCGCGAACCTGGGGGCATAGACCTTGGTCGCCTCCGACCCGATCGCGAACAGCGCCATGTCATAGCCGGCGGGATCGAAATGCTCGATGTTCCTGACGGTGAACTGACGGTCGGTGTCGCCATAGTCCACCACCTCGCCGATCGAGCGCGACGACGCGACGCAGGCGATCTCGTCGGCGGGAAACTCGCGCTCGGCGAGGATGTTGAGCATCTCGCGCCCGACGTTGCCCGTCGCGCCCGCGACCACGATCCGGTAACCCATCGATCAATCCTTTCACGGACGTCTGCAGCGCGCCCGCCGTTCGAGGCCGGATAGCCTTACTTGGCCGGCTTGTCCTTCACTTCCCGATCGAGGAAGTTGAGGATCGTGCCCCACAGATGCTCGCTGATCCCCGGCCCGCGCACCGCGTGCGTGTAGCCCGGGTAGAACATCATCTCGAACGGCCGGTCCGCCGCCTGCAGCTTCGCGGCGAGAGCGGTGGAGTTCTCGAACACGACATTGTCGTCGCTCATGCCATGGACCAGCAGCATCGGGTCGGCGATCGCGGTCGCGTCCGTCAGCGCGTCGGACTTGAGGTAGGCGGCGGCGTCCGTCTTCGGGCTGCCCATATAGCGTTCGGTATAGTGGGTGTCGTACAGTTCCCACCGGGTCACCGGCGCGCCCGACACGCCGGCGGCATAGACGTGCGGGTTCGCCGCCAGCATCTTGAGCGTCATGTAGCCGCCGTAGGACCAGCCATAGATCGCGATGCGATCGGGATCGACGAACGGCAGCGACTTCACATACTCGGCGCCCTTCAACTGGTCCGCGACCTCGACGCTGCCCATCGCGCGATAGATCTTGTCCTCGAACGCCTTGCCGCGGTTGAACGAGCCGCGGTTGTCGATCTGGAAGAACACCCAGCCCTGGCTGACCAGATATTGCGGCAGCGCGCCCTGCCAGCCGCGCGTCACCTGCTGGCCGGTGCCGGGGCCGCCGTAGTGCTGGAAGAACACCGGGTAGCGCTTGCCCGGCACGGCCGGCGGCGCGATCATCTCCCAATACAGCGTCGTGCCGTCATCGGCCTTCAGCGTCCCGAACTGCGTCCGCTGGTGCTGGGCGACATAGGGGTAATAGGGGTGCCCGGGCACCAGCGCGTTCTCGTTGATCCACGCCAGCCGCTTGCCGGCCGTGTCGGCGAGATATTGCTGCGGCGGCTGGCCGGGGTTGGAGCGGCTGACGATCAGGCGCGTGGCGGCCACGTCCATCGTGGCGCCGTTCGTCCAGCCGCGCTCGGTCAGCCGGGTGACCTGCGCCGGATGCGCGATGTCGAGCAAATAGAGCTGGTTCTCCAGCACGTCGTCCTTCGTGCCGGTGAAGTACAGCCGCCCCGCCTTCTCGTCGACGCCGACGAGGTCGGTCACCACCCAAGGCCCATGCGTCAGCTGCGTCCACTTGCCCTTGCTGAAGCGATAGAGGTGCCGATAGCCGTCGCGCTCCGAGCTCCAGATCAGGTCGCCGTTCGGCATCGCGTGATAGGCGTCGGACAGGTTGAGCCAGCTGCGGTCGCCGGACTTCTCGGTGAACCAGACCGTCGACTTGCCCGTGTCGGGATCGACGCGCAGCATGTCGAGCCGCTTCTGGTCGCGCGTCTCGCGCTGCACCAGCAGCGTCTTGCCGTCTGGCGTCCAGTCGACGCGGGCGAGGTAGATGTCGGGATCGGCGCCGAGATCCACCTTCACCTGGCCCGACCCGTCGATCCGGGTGACGTACAGCTCCACCGTCACGTTGGGGGTGCCGGCGGCGGGATAGCGCTGGTCGTACACCTTGGTGCCGTTCGCGCCGATTGCGGCCCGGGTGACGACGCCGACCGGCGCCTCGTCGAAGCGTTCGACCGCGATCCGGCTCTCGTCGGGCGCCCACCAATAGCCGGTGTCGCGGTGCATCTCCTCCTGCGCGACGAACTCGGCCTCGCCCCAGTGGATCGTTCCGCCGCCGCGCTGCGTCACCGCCCTCGCCTCGCCGCTCCCGGCTCCACTGGCGCTCAGCGGCTGGATCATCAGGTTCTGGCCGCGCACGAAGCTGACGAAGCCGCTCCGCGGGCTGATCGCCGGGTTCAACTGGCCGCCGGGCATAGTGGTCAGCCGGCGCACGCCACCGCTGACGTCGGCGAGGTACAGGTCGCCATCGAGCGGCACCAGGATCGCGCTGCCGTCGGGCGCCCAGTCATAGCCGACGATGCCGCGCTGGCCGCCGATGCGCGTGCGCTCGCGCTGCATCTTCTCCGCCTCCGACAGTTCCGCGCCCGAGCCGACCTTCTTGGAATCGACCAGCAGCCGCGCGACGCCGGTGCGCGTGTCGGTCGCCCACAGATCGAACCGCTCCTTCTCGTCCGCCCGGTTGCGCAGCGACGTCAGCAGCGCGCCGTCGGGCGACAGCTTCAGCGCGCGCGGCTGCGGTCCCGACAGCTCGGGGTTGGCGAAGACGCGGGCGAGCGTCAGCGCTCCGGCGGGGCGAGCCGCCTCCGCTGCCGGTGTCGCGGGCGCGGCCGGCGTCTGGACGGGCGGGTCAGCGGCCATCGCGGCCCCCGCCACCGACCCGGGCGTCCCCAACCCGGGCGTCGCCCATGCCGACGTCGACCCCGCCAGCGCCACCATGATCCCGGCCACCCATGTCCGCATCCCGCCACCTTCATATGCCGCCGACGAACGCTGGCGCGCCGCTATCGCGCGGGCGAAGGGGCACGTAAAGGCCGACGCGCTCCGGTGAGTCTTCAACGCCTGGATCAGCCTCCCTCGGTCGATTCGGCTTCGCACCTGCACGAAGCGGCGCTAAGGGGGCAGCGTTTCCGGTCCGGTCATCGCTGGCCCGGGTGACGTTCGGCTTTCTGGCAGATCGGGCGACCTTGCTGAGTGAACCAATCCGGCGCCGCGGCGCGCCATCCTCGAGCGGTGCGGCACTGGTCGGCGTGGCCCTGTTGGCCTCTGCGCTCGCCGGCTGCAGCAGCAGCAGCGGTAGCGGCGATGGGGCCGGCGGTGGTGGGGGCAAGGGTAAGCAGGGTGGACCGGGCGCCCACGGCCCGACGCAGGTCGGCTATGTCGTCGTCCAAGCCAGCAGCGTGGCACTCGATACGGAACTCGCCGGGCGTACCGTGGCCTACCAGAGTTCGGACGTACGGCCGCAGGTATCCGGCCTCGTCCAGAAGCGGTACTTCGTCGAGGGATCGATCGTCCATGCGGGGCAGCCGCTCTATCAGATCGATCCCAGCCTCTATCGCGCGTCGGTGAACCAGGCGAACGCAAACCTCGCAAGCGCGCAGGCGAATGCGGAGGCCACGCGCCTCCAGGCCGATCGCTACAAGCCGCTGGCCGACATCGAGGCGGTGTCGAAGCAGGATTACACCAACGCGCTCGCCACCGCGCGCCAGGGCGGCGCAGCGGTCCTCCAGAACCGGGCGGCGCTCGAGACGGCACGGATCAACCTGCGCTACACCACCGTTCCCGCGCCCATCACCGGCCGGATCGGCCGATCGCTGTTCACGGTCGGCGCGCTGGTGACGACGAGCCAGACCGATCCGCTGACGACGATCCAGCAGCTCGACCCGATCTATGTCGACATCCAGGAGTCCGCTTCCAGCCTCCTGGCGCTCCGCCGCGCGCTGTCGAAGGACGACGGCATCGTGCCGACCCGCGCGGTGGTTCGGCTGAAGCTCGACGACGGCAGCGACTATGGCCAGACCGGCAGCGTCGAGTTCTCGGAGGTCGTGGTCGACCAGTCCACCGGCACGGTGACGCTGCGCGCGCGCTTCCCCAATCCGCAGGGCGTCCTGCTGCCCGGCATGTTCGTGCGCGCGAACTTCGCCCAGGCGACCGACCAGAACGCCATCAAGGTGCCGGAGCCGGCGATCACGCGCGATCCGCAGGGCGCCGCGACGCTGTACCTCGTCGGCGCGAACAACCACGCGATCCAGCGCACCGTCACCGCGGATCGTACCGACGGCCCCTTCTGGGTCGTGACGAGCGGGCTGAAGCCGGGAGACAAGGTGATCACGCAAGGGCTCGCGACGCTGAAGCCCAACCAGGCGATCCGCCCGGTGCCGGACAACACGCCCCAGAAGATCGCGCCACCCAAGAAGGGCGACAAGAGCGCCAGCGGCAGTGGCGCGGCGAAGGCGGGCTGACGCCGGATGATCTCCCGCATCTTCATCGATCGTCCGATCTTCGCTTGGGTGCTCGCCATCGTCGTGATGATGGCCGGCATCGGCGGCATCCTGGGCCTGCCGATCGCGCAATATCCCGACGTCGCGCCGCCGCAGGTGACGATCCAGGCCACCTATCCGGGCGCCAGTGCCACCACGCTGCAGAACGCGGTGACGCAGGTGGTGGAGCAGACGCTGACCGGCATCGACGGGCTGCTGTACTTCCAATCCTCGTCCTCCAGTCGCGGACAGGTGACGATCACCGTCACCTTCGTGAAGGGCACGAACCCCGACATCGCGCAGGTTCAGGTGCAGAACCAAGTGCAGCAGTCGCTGTCGCGCCTGCCGCAGCAGGTCCAGTCCCAGGGGCTGATCGTGCGCAAGTCCAACCCGGACTTCCTGCTGATCGCCCTTGTCTATGATTCGACGAACAAGGCGACCTCCGGGGACGTGTCCGACGTGCTGACGTCGACGATCCAGGATCCGCTTGGCCGCATCAAGGGCGTCGGCAACACCAACGTGTTCGGCTCCGAATACGGCATGCGGATCTGGCTCGATCCCAACAAGCTCAACGCGTTCCAGTTGATGCCGAGCGACGTCAACACCGCGATCACGGCGCAGAACACCGACGTCTCGGCCGGTGAGATCGGCGCGCAGCCGACCGGGCCCGCCCAGTATCTCGATGCGACCGTGACCGCGCAGTCGCGGCTGCAGACGCCCGCGCAGTTCGGCGACATCGTCCTGAAAACGTTGCCGACCGGCGCGACCGTGCGGATCCGCGACGTCGCCCGCGTTCAGCTCGGGCCGGAGGATTATTCCACCGAAAGCCTGGTCAACCGGCATCCGGGAGCGGGCATCGCGGTGCTGCTGTCACCGGGAGCGGACGCGCTGGCGACCGCGAAGCTCGTGAAGGCGCAGATCGCGACGCTCGCCAAGGGTTTCCCCGACGGCTACAAGGTCGCTTACGCCAACGATTCCACCGACTTCATCAAGCTGTCGATCGTGGAGGTGGTGAAGACGTTGATCGAGGCGATCATCCTCGTCGTCATCGTCATGTTCGTGTTCCTGCAGAGCTGGCGCGCGACCCTGATCCCCGCGATCGCCGTCCCGGTGGTGCTGCTGGGCACGTTCGCGATCTTCTATCTCGCGGGTTTTTCGATCAACACGCTGACCTTGTTCGGTTTGGTGCTCGCGATCGGCCTGTTGGTCGACGACGCGATCGTGGTCGTCGAGAACGTCGAACGGCTGATGGAGGAGAACCCGGACATGAGTCCGCGCGACGCCACGATCGCCTCGATGGAGGAGATCACGATCGCGCTGATCGCGATCGCGCTGGTGCTCTCCGCGGTGTTCCTGCCGATGGCGTTCTTCGGCGGATCGACGGGCGTCATCTATCGCCAGTTCTCGCTGACGATCGTGTCGGCGATGGTCCTGTCGGTGCTCGTCGCGCTGATCCTGTCGCCGGCGCTGACCACCACGCTGCTGAAGCAGAAGAAGAAGGGCGACGACGGCGATCCCGTCGAGGACAGCGGGTTCGCGCGGAGGCTGCCGCGCGTCGCGCATGTCGTCGCCCTCGCCCGCGACAAGTTCAACAACGGGTTCGAGGCGGCGGGCGACAGATACCAGCGCGGCGTGCGCGTCGTGATCGCCCGGCGGTGGCTGTTCCTGCTCATTTACGCCGGCGTCGTGGCGCTGTTGGCGATCCTGTTCCTGCGCCTTCCCACCGGCTTCCTGCCGACGGAGGATCAGGGGATCGTGCTGGTGCAATTCCAGCTTCCAGCCGGTGCCACGCTCAACCGGACGAAAGCGGTACGCGACTCGATCGAAGACTATCTTAGCCAATACGAAGGCCGAAACACCCAGACCCTGTTTTCCGCCGTCGGCCGGGCCTTCGGCGGCGTTCCCGGCGGCCAGAATACCGGCCTCGCCTACATCGCGCTATCGGACTTCGACAAGCGCGAGAGCAAGGCGAACGGCGCGGACGCGATCACTGCGCGCGCGTCGAGCGCGTTCCGCGGCGTGCGCGACGCGCAGGTCTATGCGCTGATCCCGCCTTCGATCCGCGGTCTTGGCCAATCCAACGGCTTCACGATGGAGCTGCAGAACACCAGCACGATGAGCCAGGCGAAGTTCGAGGCCGCGCGGGATGCACTGCAGGCCAAGGCGCTCGCCGATCCGCTGCTCGTCGGCGTCCGCATCACCGAGCTGCCCGACACGCCGACCCTGAAGGTCGACGCCGATCCGCAGCGGCTCGCGGTGCTCGGCTTGACGCAGGCGAACGTCAGCACGACACTCTCGACCGCATGGGGCGGCACCTACGTCAACGACTTCATCGATCGTGGCCGGGTGAAACGCGTGTACGTCCAGGGCGATGCGCCGTACCGCTCGGACCCGACGAACCTCGACCAATGGTATGTGCGCGGATCGACCGGCGCGATGACGCCGTTCCCCGCCTTCTCCTCGTCGAGCTGGGGTCAGGCGCCGGTCAGCCTGTCTCGCTTCAATGCCCAGCCTTCCTACGAGTTTCAGGGTTCGGCCGCACCCGGGCAGAGTTCGGGCCAGGCGATGGAGGAGATGCAGAAGCTTGCCGGCCAGATACCCGGCACCAGCGTCGCCTGGGCGGGCCTGTCGTTCCAGGAGCGGCTGTCCTCGGGTCAGGCGCCGATCCTCTACGGCCTGTCGCTGACGGTCGTCTTCCTGTGCCTGGCGGCGCTGTACGAAAGCTGGTCGATCCCGTTCGCCGTGCTGCTGGTCATCCCGCTCGGGCTTGTGGGCGCCGTGCTCGCGGTGACGCTGCGCGGCCTCATCAACGACGTGTATCTGCAGATCGGGCTGCTCACCACGATGGGCCTCGCCGCCAAGAACGCGATCCTGATGATCGAGTTCGCCGAGCAAGCGGAACGCGGGGGCAAGAGCCCGATGGACGCCGCAATGGAAGCGGCCAAGATCAGGCTCCGACCGATCCTGATGACGTCGTTCGCGTTCATCCTGGGCGTGTTGCCGCTCGCCATCTCGACGGGTGCCGGCGCGAACAGCCGCGTCGCGATCGGCACCGCGGTGATCGGCGGGATGCTGACGGCCACGTTCCTGGCGATCTTCTATATCCCGTTCTTCTTCGTGCTCGTCCGAGCCGGCCTGCGCGATCCGACGGGAAGCCGTCACGGCAAGCCTCGCGGCGGCACCGACGATCATAGCGACGGCAAGGACAGCGGCAAGCCGAGGGGCGGACCCGGCGACCAGCCGCTCCTGACGGGTCCCGGCGACACGCCGCTGCTGCCGGCGCCGGAGCCCGCCTGATGCGTCGCCTGCTGCCGTGCCTGCTCGCCCTTTCGGCGCTGGCGGGCTGCTCGTTCGATCCGCATTACGTGCGGCCCGACCTGCCGGTGCCGCCGTCGTGGCCGGTCGGGGATGCGTATCTGCGGCAGACCGAGGCGGCGCTGCCCAGCGTCAGCTATCGCGACGTGTTCCGCGATCCGCGGTTGCAGGCGATCATCGGCGAGGCGCTGGCGAACAACCGCGACCTGCGCGTGGCGCTCGCCAACATCGTCGCGGCGCGCGCGCAATACCGCATCCAGCGCGCGGACCTGTTTCCGGAGATCGACGCCTCGGCGCGATATTCCCGGTCCGGCTACGGTAACGGTAACGGAGCGGTCGCCTCCTCCGGTACGGGAACGAGCACCGGAACCACCGGCACCGGAACCACAGGAACTGGCACCGGCACGACAGGAACGGGCAGCGGCACGACCGGAACCACGGGGACGACGGGTAGCGGCGGTTCCAGCTCGGTCGACTCGGTCAGCCCTACCGGCAATACTTTCTCGCTGGGCCTTGCCTCGACCGCGTTCGAGATCGATCTGTTCGGTCGCGTCCGCTCGCTCAGCCGCGCGGCGCAGGATCGTTATTTTGCGCAGGAGGCCGCAGCGCGCGCGACCCGGCTGACGCTGGTGGCCGAGATCGCGACCGACTGGCTGCAATATGCGGCCGACCGCAGCCTGCTGACGATCGCGCAGCAGACGGTGCAGAGCGCGGGCAAGACGGTGCAGCTGACCCAGGCACGGCTGACCGGCGGGATCGCGCCGCGCAGCGACCTGACGCAGGCGATCACCGTGCTGGCGACCGCCCAGTCCGATTTCGCCAGCCAGACGACGCTGGTGGCGCAGGACGTCAACGCGCTGCAACTGCTGGTCGGCGCGCCGGTCGATCCGGCGCTGCTGCCGCATAGCCTGGACGAAGCGGCGGCGACGGTCGTGCCGCTGCCCGCGGGGGTGGATTCGTCGGTGCTGCTGCGGCGCCCGGACGTTGTGGAGGCGGAATATTCGCTGCGGGCCACCAATGCCCAGATCGGCGCGGCGCGGGCGCAACTGTTCCCCACCGTGTCGATCACCTCGATCGCCGGGTTCGCCAGCACCGCTTTCTCGTCGCTCTTCACGGCCGGCGCGTTCAGCTATTCGGCGGCGCCGTCGGTCACCTATCCGATCTTCCAGGCGGGCGCGGCGCGGGCCAACGTCACCTATTCCAAGGCGGAACGCGACGTGGCGCTCGCCACGTACGAGCACACGATCCAGACTGCGTTCCGCGAGGTCGGCGATGCGCTCGCCCGGCGCGGCACGATCGCGGATCAGGTCGCGGCGCAGACGCGCAACCTGGCTGCCGCCGCGGACACGCTGACGCTGGCGAGCGCGCGCTACACCGGCGGCGTCGACACGTTCCTCAACACGCTCATCGCGCAACGCACCTATTATACGACGCAGCAGACGTTCGTGGAGACCGAGTTGACCGCGGCGGACAATCTGGTGACGCTCTACCAGGTGCTCGGCGGCGACTCGACGCTCGATGCGCCCGCGAGTGGCCCGACCGTCGTTCCCGAGCAGCGGCTGCCGACGCGCTGACCGGGTTGCCGGCGGCGTCTACGCGCGCCGCTACATCACGCCCCAGATCTCCGTGGCATACTCCCGGATCGTGCGGTCCGACGAGAACCAGCCGACGTTGGCGACGTTGCGGATCGCGGCCGCCGTCCAGCCCGCGCCGTCGGCCCAGCGCGCGTCGATCCGGCGCTGCGCCGCGGCATAGGCGTCGAAGTCGGCGGCGAGCATGAACCGGTCGTCGTCGTACAGCCCGGCGATCAGGCCGCGATAGCGGTCGTGATCGTCGGGCGAGAACACGCCGGACGCGATCGCCGACAGCGCCTGCGCCAGTTCCGGCGAGCGATCGATGAAGTCGCGCGGTCGGTATCCGTCACGCCGCAGGTCCGCCACCTCATGCGCGGTCAGGCCGAAGATCTCGATGTTCTCCGCCCCCACCCGGTCGCGGATCTCCACGTTCGCGCCGTCCAGCGTGCCGATCGTGAGCGCCCCATTGAGCGCGAACTTCATGTTGCTGGTGCCCGACGCTTCCAGCCCGGCGGTGCTGATCTGCTCCGACAGGTCCGCCGCCGGCACGATCCGCTCGGCGAGCGAGACGTTGTAATTGGGCACGAACGCGATCTTCAGCAGGTCGCTGGCCATCGGGTCGGCGTTGATCCGCCGCGCGACGTCGTTCGCCAGCTTGATGATGGTCTTGGCGACGACATAGCTCGATGCCGCCTTGCCCGCGAACAGCTTCACGCGCGGCGTCCAGTCGCGCTCGGGATGGCTCCTGATCTGGTCGTACAGCGCTACCGTCTCGATGATGTTGAGTAGCTGGCGCTTATATTCGTGGATGCGCTTGATGTGCACGTCCATCATCGCATGCGGATCGAGCCGCAGCGCGATCTCCCCGCCGAGGTACGTCGCCAGCGCCTGCTTGTTGGCGAGCTTCACCGCGGCGAACCGGTCGCGGAACGCCGCGTCATCGGCGAACGGCGCCAGGTCCGCGAGCCGCTCGGCGTCGTCCAGGAAGCCGTCACCGATCGCCTCGCGGATTAGCGCCGTCAGGCCCGGGTTGCACTGCTGCAACCAGCGGCGCGGCGTGATGCCATTGGTCTTGTTGTTGATCCGCGTCGGGTAGAGCCGGTGCAGGTCCGCGAACACCGTCTGCTTCATCAGCTGCGTGTGCAGCGCCGCGACGCCGTTGATGCTGTGCGACCCGGCGAAGGCGAGGTTCGCCATCCGGACGCGTCGCTCGCCGCCCCCATCGCTACCTTCGTCGATCAGGCTGATCGCGCGCACCGCGCCGTCGTCGATGCCGGGCGCCGCCCGCGCCTCGCGCAGCAGCCAGGCGTTGATCTGGTAGACGAGTTGCATGTGCCGCGGCAGCAGCCGCTCGAACAGCGGCAGCGGCCAGCTCTCCAGCGCCTCGGGAAGCAGCGTGTGGTTGGTATAGCCGAAGGTCGCGCGCGTGATGTCCCAACTCTCGTCGAACGACAGCTCGTGATGGTCGATCAGCACGCGCATCAGCTCGGTGACCGCCACCGCCGGATGCGTGTCGTTCATCTGAATCGCGGCCTTGTCGGGCAGCGTGCGGACCTCGCCGAAATACTGGATGTGACGCCGGACGATGTCCTGGATCGAGGCGGAGGAAAAGAAATACTCCTGCCGCAGCCGGAGTTCCTGCCCGGCGGCGGTGGAATCATTGGGATAGAGCACCCGCGTCAGCGTCTCGGCGCGGAGCTGCCCTGCCAGCGCGCCGTCGAAGTCGCCCGCGTTGAACCGGTCGAGCCGGATCGGATCGAACGCGCGCGCCGTCCACAGGCGGAGCGTGTTGACCCGCTGGCCGCGCCAGCCGACCACCGGCGTGTCGACCGCGACGGCCTCGACGCCTTCCGCCGGCTTCCAGTGGACCGCGCCCGCTGCGTTGGCGACCGCCTCGCCGCCGAAGCCGATGAAATAGGCGCTCTCGCGGCGCTCGAACTCCCATGGATTGCCGTGGCTCAGCCACGTCTCGGGCAGCTCGACCTGCCAGCCGTCGTCGATCCGTTGGCGGAACATGCCGTTCACATAGCGGATGCCGTAGCCATAGGCCGGCAGGTCGAGCGTCGCGAGGCTCTCCATGAAACAGGCCGCCAGCCGCCCGAGGCCGCCATTACCGAGCGCGGCGTCGGGCTCGATCTCCTCGATCATCGCCAAGTCGACGCCGAGCGAGGCGAGCGCCTGCCCGACCCGATCGTCCATGGCGAGGTTATTGAGCGCATCGCGCAGCAGCCGCCCGATCAGGAACTCCAGGCTGAGGTAATAGACGCGCTTGGCGCCGGCGGCGTGCGCGGCGCGCGTCGAGTCCATCCATCGGTCGATGATGTCGTCGCGCACCGTCAGGATCGTCGCGGACAGCCAGTCGTGCGGGCGGGCGGCCTTCGCGTCCTTGCCGATCCGGTGGACGAGCGTGTCGACGATCGCCTCGGCGAGTGCGGCGGGGGTCAGCTCGGAAACGCGGAGCGGGCGGGGCGGAACGGACGCATCGGAAGCCATGCCGCAGCCCTAGCTGAACCCGCCAGGGCTAATCTACGTCAATTCGGTCCAGATGGGTGAGGCGGCGATCAGATCGCCGACCGAACTGCCGTCTTCGAGCACAGTATCGCCCCACCACTCGCGGGGTGGAACGGGCGCGCCCGCACCGAACAGGGCGGTGGACAGGCGGATGCCGACCACGCATCGGAGGCGACGTCCCTCGAAGTGCCGCTCGAACGCGACGACATGCTCGGCGCGGCGCCCGGTCGCGCGAAGCGGACGATAGCCGCCGTCGGCGAACAGGGCCGGATCGGCGCGCCGCAGCGCGAGCAGATGCTGGATCAGCGCGAGCTTAGCGTCGCCACCGTGGGCCAGCAGCCGCTCGCGGACGGCGTAGTCGACGGCACGCCGGTTATCGGGATCGACCAGCGACAGGTCGGCAAGCTCCGTCCCCTGATAGCAGTCGGGCATGCCCGGGACGGTGAAGCGCAACGCCACCTGGGCGAGCGAGGTCGCCAGCGTGGCAGGCTCGGTGTCCGCGATGAACTGTCCGAGGTCGCCCAAGAACGCAGGCGATCGGGCAGGATCGAGCAGCAGCCGGACGGCGTCGGCGCAGCGTGTCTCATATTCATCATCGGGTGCCTGCCACGACGACCGCAGCTTCGCCTCGCGCAGCGCCTTTTCCTGCCAGGCGATCACGCGGTCGGCGAATGCGACCAGCCCCGCCCGATCATCCGTCGATAGCCCGGCGGGCCAGGCGCCGTACAGCGTCTGGAGGAGCATGTAGGCGTCGACGGGATCAATGGGGTCGAGTGCCTCCGCTCCGGTCTCGTGCCAGCGCTGCACCGCATCGCCCCACTCGCCCGGAATGCCGCTCAACCCCGCGAGCCGGGCGCGCACGTCCTCGCCACGCTTGTGGTCGTGGGTGGCGGTCGCGAGCATCGCGTGCGGGAAGCGCGCGGCACGCGCCGCCATCGCGACGTGGAAGTCCTCCACCGACGAGGCGAACAGCTCGGGCGCAAAGCCCACGTCGTTGCGCGAGAGCAGCCGGCCGTAGCGGTAGAAAGCGGTGTCCTCCACCGCCTTGGCGGCGATCGGCGCGGACAGTTGCTGGAACCGGCGCACCGCCTCGGCCGCGAGCGTCGGATCGCCCGGCCCCTCGCCCGCCAGCCACGCGAGGACCAGATCGACGATGCCCGCCTCCCCCGGTGCCGCAAGCGGGAGCGCCCGCTCACGCGCGCGGTCGCGGACCGCCGTGTCGCTCGCCGGCGCGGCATCGCCGGTGCCGTAGGTGCGATAGACCGGAAAGACCCACAACAATCGCTCGATCGCGCGGCGGAGCATGCCGCCAGTGACGCCGCCTGCCGCCGGGCCGGACGCGACCAGTCCCTCGAACGCGCGGACACAGGCGGCAAGCTGGCCCTCGAACGACCAGGCGAGCATCTCCTGCCGCGCGCGCAGTTCCTCGGGCGGGAAGGCCGCCGACTGCCCGTCGACGTCCTGCCACAAGGCGCCGAGCGATGCCTCCCCGGCGGGATCGTGGAGCAGCGCCGACACTTCCTCCATGAAGTCGTACCCGCTGGTGCCGTCCACGCCCCAGTCGCTCGCCAGCGCCTCGCCGGCGCCCAGGATCTTCTCGATAACCAGATAGCCGCCGGGCCTGATCGCATCGAGCCGCTGGCGCAGCGTCCGGCAATAGCCGGCCGGGTCGGTCAGCCCGTCGACATGGTCGACGCGCAGGCCGTCGATCAGCCCTTGCGCGTACAGGCGCAGGTAGAGCGCATGCGTCGTCTCGAACACGACCGGGTCCTCGGCCCTGAGGCCAGCGAGTTCGCTGACGGTGAAGAACCGGCGCCAGTTGAGCTCGTCGTCGGCGGTGCGCCAATAGGCGACGCGGTAATGCTGGCGATCGAGCAGCGTGGCGAGATCGGCGTCGCCCGCGCCGGCCTGATCCTCGTCGCGGATCGGGAAGCGGCTGTCGCCCTGGGCCACGTGCCAGCGGCCATCCTCGTGCACCACCGACAGCCCACCCGCCGTGATCGTCGCCGCGAGCGAATCGCCCAGCACCGGCAGCATCACCGGCCGGCGCCAGTCGATGTCGAAGAAGCGCGCCCACTCGCTTCCCTGCCCCTTCGCGAGCACGTCCTGCCACCACGCGTTCTCGCCGCCCGCGATCCCCATGTGATTGGGCACGATGTCGATGATCGCCCCCATGCCACGCGCGCGCAGCGCCGCGACGAGCGAGCGGAACCCGGCCTCGCCGCCCAGCTCCGGGCTGATCCGCGTCGGATCGACGACGTCATAGCCGTGCGTCGAGCCTTTGGTGGCGACGGTGATCGGCGAGGCGTAGACGTGGCTGATCCCCAGCCGATCGAGATACGGCACCAGCGCTTCCGCGTCGGCGAAGGTGAAGCCGGCGTGGAACTGCAAACGATAGGTCGCGCGGGGGACGGTCATGACGTGCGGGCGGCTTTCAGGTCGGCGATGCGGCGCGCGACGGCAGGTCGGTCGAGGATCGCCTCGGTCGGTTCGGCAAGGCGGCGACGCCAGTTGGGATGTTCGTCGATCGTGCCCGGGATGTTGGGCTGCTCGATCGCGCCGGCGATGTCCTCCAGCGGCACGATCGCCAGGACCGAGGGCGTGGCGCCGACGAACGCCATGGCGGTATCCACCGCGCGATCGGGCTCGTCGCGGTCCGGCTGGATGCCCTCGCCGACCCCGGCCGTGACCGCCGCCGTCCAGAACGCCGCCTTGTCCTCCTCGCGCGTGGCGAGGTCGTGCGCCTTGTCGGGCGCGCGGCTGGTGCGGCCCAGATCCCATGTCCAGTCGATGTCGCGCCCGCGCCACCAGCCCGCGATCGTCGGCAGATCGTGCGTGCCGGTCATCGCCGCGGTGCCCGACTCGTAGTTGCGGGGCGGAGTGAAGCCGCCGTTCCCGTCGCGCTCGAACTGGAGCACACGCATTCCCAGCATCGCCCGCGCATCCATCGCGTCGCGCAGGCCCGGCGGCACGGTGCCGAGGTCCTCGCCGATCACGATCGCCCGGAACTTGACCGACTCGATCGCGACGATCCGCATCAGGTCATCCATCGGCATCGTCAGATAGGCGCCCTCCTTCGCCGACGCGCCGTCCGGCACCACCCACAGCCGCGCGAGACCGAGCGCGTGATCGATGCGGATGCCGCCTGCCCGACCGATCGCCGCCCGCAGCGTGGCGATGAACGCGTCGAACCCGGTCCGGCGCAGCGCGGCGGGGGCGAAGCCGGTGATGCCCCAGCTCTGGCCGTCGGGACCCAACAGGTCGGGCGGCGCGCCGATCGACAGGCCGACCAGCAGGTCGTCCGGCCGGCTCCACGCATGGCTGCCGCCCGGGTCCATGCCGACCGCCAGATCGGCGACGAGCCCGATCGCCATCCCGCTCTGCCGCGCCGCGCCCTGCGCCGCGTCGAGGCTGGCGGCGGCGAGCCATTGGCCGAAGGCGTAGAAGGCGACGTCGTCCGCGTGAGCCTCGGCGAACCGCGCGACCGCGTCGCCGGCCGGATCGTGATACTCCGATGGCCATTCCCGCCAGCCCCGCGCGTCCGAGGCCGCGAAGAAGTGCGCGTGCAACGCGTCGAACCGCGCGTGCCGCTCCAGCTCGCCGCCGCCCCGCTCGCGGAACAGCGCCACCGCGTCGCGGACGGGCTCGCGTGCGCCCCGCCAGGCGGTGCGCAGTTGCGCCAGGCGGGCGGGGATCGCGGTGCTCCAGTCGATCAGCTCGTCGCCGGGGTCTGACGCGACCGCCATGGCCGCGAGCGCGGGATCGCCCAGCAGGATGTTGTGGAACAGCCGACTCGACGGCGCATAGGGGCTGTACCGCGAGGCATCGGCCGGGAACAGCGCATGCGTCGGGCTGATCGCCACCGCATCGGCGCCGCGTCGGCCGAGCGCACGGACGGTCTCGGCGAGCGTGCCCAGGTCGCCATAAGGCGTCGTGCGCGCATCGCGGAGCGACGTGATCTGCGCCGCCGCCGCCCACGCCCGCCGCCCGCCCGCCGCGTCGCCGACGCGGAAGCACCGCGGCGGCGCGATCGCCAACCGGACGTCCTCCTCGCCGCGGATCAGCCGATGGTAGCCGATCGCGGCGACCGAAAAGCCGCTTTCGACCCGGCGCTCGGTCCCGTCCTCCAACACCAACGTCGCCTCGGCCCAGCCGTCGGGCAGCGCCACGGGCGTGTCCACATCGGCGGACAGGAAGCCGCCACGACCATGGTCGTCGGCGCGCCGGCGGCTGTCGGCGATCGCGCGGTCTTCGTCGGCGGGATAGCCGAGCGCGGCGAGGATCGCGACCAGCGTATCGTCCCCGACGCGCTGGCGCTTGCCCAACGCGTCCTGCCAGTCGACCTGCAGCCCCGCCGCCCGCGCCAGATCGTGCAGCGCGGTCATGCGAGCCACGCCGCGGCGCTGGCGGGCGCTCCCGACGTGCCGACCGACGCGATCGGCTCGCCATTCGGGAACGCGACCGGCTCGTCACCTAGATTGATCGCGATCGTCAGCGTCTCGCCCGTCGACAGCCGCCAGCGCGCGACGACCGCGGCGGGGCCGATCGCCTCGGCGCCCGCCGAGCGCGCGTCGGCCAGCCCCGGCACGATCCGTTCGCGCCGGATCGCCAGCAGGTCGCGGTAGAAGGTCCGCCACCGCTCGCCGCGCGAGCCCGTCACCGGCCGCGACCGCTCGAACGTCCCGTGCGCGTTGGGATCGGGTATCCGCTCGCGCGCACCCTCGTCGTCGAAGCCGGGATGGCCGGCGAACTCCTTGCGCCGCCCTTCCCGCACCGCGTCGGCAAGCTCGTCGTGGAAGTCGGTGAAGAACAGGAACGGCGCGTCGCATCCCTCTTCCTCCCCCATGAACAGCAGCGGGATCTGGGGAGCGAGCAGCAGCAGCAGCGTCGCCGCGCGCAGGCGATCCTCGCTAACCATGGCGGTCAGTCGCTCGCCCAGCGCACGGTTGCCGACCTGATCGTGGTTCTGCAGGAACGACACGAAGCGCGTCGGCGGCAGGTGGCCGCTCGGCTTGCCGCGCGGCTTGCCGTCGTGGTTGGGCGAGCCCTGCCCCTGGTAGATGAAGCCTTCCGACAAGCAGCGCGCGAGCCGATCGGCGGGCGCCTCTGCGAAATCGGTGTAATAACTGTGCGCCTCGCCGGTCAGCAGGACGTGCAGCACGTTGTGGAAGTCGTCGTTCCACTGCGCGTCGAACCGGTCGGGCGAAAGCCGGTCGGCGTCGTTCTTCTCATTTTCCAGCACCAGATGCACGGCCCGGCCCGGCAGCGCGGCGCGCAGTTCGGTGGCGAGTTCGTCCAGGAAGCCGTCGTTGCCGATCGCATGCACCGCATCGAACCGCAGCCCGTCGATGCGATAGTCGCCGAGCCACATCAGCGCGTTCTCGGCGAAGAAGCGATGCACCGGTGGCTTGTCCACGGCGACCGCGCCGCCCCACGGCGTATGCACCTCCTCGTCGAAGAAGCCGGCGGCATAGGCGCCCAGGTAATTACCGTCGGGCCCGAAGTGATTGTACACGACGTCGAGGAACACCGAGACGCCCAGCCCGTGCGCATGATCGATCAGCGCGCGAAGCTCGTCCGGCGTGCCGTACCGTTCCAGCGGCGCGAACGGCAGGACGCCGTCATAGCCCCAGCCGCGCGTGCCGCCGAACGCGCCCACCGGCATCAGCTCGATCGCGGTGATGCCGAGCGCGGCCCAGCCCTCCAGCCGCTCGGCGACACCCGCGAACCCGCCGAGCAGCCCGGTATGGACCTCCAGCACCACCATCGTCTCCCACGGTCGGCCGACCCAGTCGTCATGCCGCCATCGATAGCCGAAGGGATCGACCACGACGCTCCAGCCATGGACGCCGCCCGACTGCGCGCGCGCCGCCGGATCGGGCACCGCCGTGTCGGCGTCGAGCCGAAAGCGATAGCGCGTGCCCGGCGCCGCCTCCGCGTCGACCGCGAACCAGTCGTCGTCGGTGCGCGTCATCGGCGACGGGCCGCCGCCATCGATCTCCAGCGTCACCGCGTCGCGATCGGGTGCCCAGAGCCGGAACCGCACGCCGCCCTCGGCCAGCACCAGCGGCCCCCAGCAGGTCGACGGCGCGCCTGTCACAGGACCTTGTCCAGCGTCCACAGGATCAGCGCCGCGCCCTGGGGCGCAAGCTGGTAGTCGTCACCGACGGCTTCGTCACCCGTATCGGGCCGCGCGCTGTCGAGCAGCAGCGTGCGGTCCTTGCCGGGCGCCGGCAGGTGGAAAACGATCGGATCGGGCGCGGCGTTGAGCAGCAGGCTGATGACCTCCACCGTCCCGTCGTCCAGCTTCAGCGCGCGCCGCATGACGAGGGCGCGGCCCTCGGGGTTGTTCCAATCCTCCGCCGACAGCTTCTGCCCGCGCTCGTCCCACCATTCGACGTCGTCGACGCCATAGCCGGGCGAATCCTCGCCATGCAGGAACCGCGTCGAGCGAAGCACTTCATGCTTCTTGCGCAGCGCGATCAGCTTGCTGGTGAAGGCGAGCAGCGATCGGCCCGGCTCCGCTTGCGCCAACGACCAGTCGAGCCAGCTTATCTCGTCGTCCTGGCAATAGGCGTTGTTGTTGCCGTTCTGCGTCCGCCCGAACTCGTCGCCGGCGACGATCAGCGGCGTGCCGTGCGACCCGAACAGCGTCGTCAGCATCGAGCGCATCACCCGGCCTCGCTGCTCCAGAATCACCGGATCGTCGGTCGGCCCCTCGACGCCCCAATTGTGGGAATAGTTCTCCGAATGTCCGTCCTTGTTGTCTTCCTTGTTCGCCTCGTTGTGTCGCTCCTCGTAGGACACGGTATCGGCGAGCGTGAAGCCGTCGTGCGCGTCGAGCAGGTTGACGCTCGCCCACGGCCGTCGCGCGCGATGCTCGAACAAGTCGCCAGACCCAGACAATCGCGCCGCCAGATCGCCGCGCTGCGACGGATCGCCGCGCCAGTATTTTCGCACGGTGTCGCGATATTTGTCGTTCCACTCGGCGAAACCAGGCGGGAAATTGCCGAGCTGATAGCCGCCCGGCCCGATGTCCCACGGCTCGGTCGAGAGCTTGAGCCGGCTCAGCAGCGGGTCCTGCCGCAGCACGTCGAAGAAGGCGTGGCCGGGGTCGAACCCATCCGCCGTCCGCCCGAGCGTCAGCCCGAGGTCGAAGCGGAACCCGTCGACGCCGAAGCTCGTCGCCCAATAACGCAGCGAGTCGGCGATCATCTGGATGACGCGCGCCTTGTCGGTATTCAGCGTGTTGCCGGTGCCGGTGTCGTTGATGCAATAGCGCGGGTCGTCCTTGACCAGCCGGTAGTAGGTCGCGTTGTCGAGGCCGCGCCACGACAGGGTCGGGCCTTTCTCCGACCCCTCGCACGTGTGGTTGTAGACGACGTCGAGGATCACCTCGATCCCGGCGCGATGCAGGCGGCGGACGGCGCGGCGCAACTCGTCCTGACTGTCGCCCGCCATGTAGCTCGGCTCGGGCGCGAAAAAGGCGAGCGTGTTGTAGCCCCAATAGTTGCGCAGGCCCTTTTCCTGCAGGAATCGATCCTGCGTGAAAGCCTGGATCGGCATCAGCTCCAGCGCGGTGACGCCCAGCCGCTTGAGGTGATCGATCACCTTGGGATGGCCGAGCGCCGCGAAGGTGCCGCGCTCGCGCGGGGGCACCAGATCGAACAGCTTGGTCAGCCCCTTGACGTGCGCCTCGTACACCACCGTCTCGGCCCAAGGCGTGTGGGGGCGGCGGTCCTGCGACCAGTCGAAATGGTCGTCGACCACCACCGCCTTGGGCATCGCGGGCGCGCTGTCGCGCTTGTCGAACGACAGGTCGCCGCGCCGGGAGTTGACCTGATAACCCGACAGCGCGTCCGTCCAGCGGACCTCGCCCATCAGCTTGCGCGCATAGGGATCGAGCAGCAGCTTGTTGGGGTTGAAGCGGTGGCCCTGTTCCGGCTCATACGGGCCGGACGCGCGATAGCCATAGACCATCCCTGGCCCGGCATCGGGCAGATAGCCGTGCCATACCTCGTCGGTCCATTCGGGCAGCGCGTACCGCTTCGTCTCGCGCCTGCCGGCGGGATCGAAGACGCACAATTCCATCTTGGTCGCATGGGCGGAGAAGACGGCGAAGTTCACCCCCTCCCCGTCGAACGTTGCGCCGAGGGGATAGGGCAAACCGGCTTCGAGCCGGTCGGGCGATGTCACGATGGTCAGCTTTCCTGATGGCGAAGGACGAGGCAGCCGAGCGGCGGCAGGGACAGCGCGGCACCGGAAGGAAGCCCGTGCGACGGCGTTGGTTCCGCGATGATGTCGTCCATGTCACCTGCGCCCGACCCGCCGAAGTCGGCCGCATCGCTGTTGAGCGCCACGCTCCACCGACCCGCGGCGGGCAGGCCGACGCGATAGTCGCGCCGGGGCTCAGCCGTCATGTTGAGTGCGATCACCAGCGGCGCGGCGCCGTCGTTTCCGTGGCGGGACCAGACGAAGACGCTGTTCGCGTGGTCGTCGCCGATGATCCAGCGGAAACCGGCCGGGTCGGCGTCGAGGGCATGAAGCGCGGGCTCGGTTCGGTAGAGGCCGTTGAGCGTACGGACGAGCGACTGGACGCCGGCATGCTCGGGCTGGTCCAGGACACCCCAGGCCAACTCGCCGTCATGGTTCCATTCGGCGGGCTGGGCGATCTCGCAGCCCATGAACAACAGCTTCTTGCCGGGATGCGTCCACATGAACGCGAGGTACGCCCGCAGGGTGGCGAACTTGCGCCAGCGGTCGCCCGGCATCTTGTCGAGCAGCGAGCCCTTGCCGTGGACGACCTCGTCATGGCTGATCGGCAGCACGAACCGCTCGGAAAAGGCATAGATCAGGCTGAAGCTCAGCTCGTCATGATGCCAGCCGCGATGCGCCGGCTCGCGCTCGAAATATTGGAGCGAATCGTGCATCCACCCCATGTTCCACTTGTACGAAAAGCCGAGCCCGCCCTCGCCGACCGACGCCGAGACGCCGGGCCAGGAGGTGGACTCCTCCGCCACCGTGATCGCGCCGGGGCAGCGCTCGGCGACGACAACGTTCAACTGCCTGAGGAACGCGACATTCTCGAGGTTCTCGCGCCCGCCATCGATGTTGGGCACCCATTCGCCGGCTTTGCGGCTGTAGTCGCGGTACAGCATCGAGGCGACGGCATCGACGCGAAGCCCGTCGATGTGGAACGCCTCCAGCCACCACAATGCGCTGGCGAGCATAAAGCCCGACACCTCGCGCCGCCCCAGATTGTAGATCAGCGTGTTCCAGTCCTGATGGAACCCTTCGCGCGGATCGCCATGTTCGTAGAGCGGCGTCCCGTCGAACCGCGCCAGGCCATGCGCGTCGGTCGGGAAATGCGCGGGCACCCAGTCGAGGATCACGCCGATCCCGGCGCGGTGGCACGCATCGACGAAGCCGGCGAAGTCCGCCGGGCTGCCGTAGCGCGACGATGGCGCGAACTGGCCGAGCGGCTGATAGCCCCAGGAGCCGCCGAACGGATGCTCCATGATCGGCATCAGCTCGACATGAGTGAAGCCCATGTCGGTGAGATACGGGATCAGCCGCGCCGCGAGTCCTGCCCAATCCAGCGTTCCACCGCCGTCGGGCCGCCGCCACGAGCCCGCGTGGATCTCGTAGACGGAGATCGCCGCATCGGGCCGTTGCCGGGCCGCCCGCGACGCCATCCAGTCGGCATCGTTCCAGTCGAATCCGGGGGCCGCCGCGACGATCGAGCCCGTGCGTGGTGGCTGTTCCGCCTGGCGCGCGATCGGGTCGGCTTTCTGGACGACGCTGCCGTCCGCACCCGCGACCTCGAACTTGTACACCGTGCCCGCGCCGATCCGCGGCACGAACAGTTCCCACAAACCGGCACCATGCCGCAGCCGCATCGGCAGGCGCCGCCCGTCCCAGCCGTTGAAGTCCCCGACCACCGACACGCGCCGCGCATTGGGTGCCCAGACGGAGAAGGCGACGCCGTCGACGCCGTCCATCGCGCGCGGCTGCGCGCCGAACACACGTGGCAGGTCCCAGTGTCGTCCTTCGTTGAACAGATGGATGTCGAGGTCGCCTAGGACAGCGCCGAAGCTGTAGGCGTCCTCGGTCTCCTGCACCACGCCGCCGGGCCATCGGATGCGCAATCGATAGGCGCCGTCGGTCGCGATAGGGCCGGCGAACAGGCCACCGGCGACGTGATCCAGTTCGCCAAGGTCGCCTCCGTCCTCACTGACCACCGTCACCGCCTCCGCGCCCGGCTGGAACGTCCGCACCACCATCTGCCCACCATCGTCGTGCGGACCGAGGATGGCGAACGGATCGTTGAGTGCGCCCCGCTCAAGCAGCGCTGCCGCCTCGACAAGATCGGTCACGAACCATCCTCCGCCATCAGCCGCTCGGCGATGCGGATCAGCCCGGCGATCGGGACGGCGATCCAGTCGGGCCGGTTCGCGGCCTCATACGCCACCTCGTAGGCGGCCTTCTCGAGCAGGAACAACGCCAGCAGCGGATCGCGGCGCACGCCAACGCCCTCCGCGGGCTCCTCCTCGCCGAGATAGCCAGCCATGAACGCCGCCGCCGCCCGCTCGCGGAACCGCGCCGACCGCTCGCCCGCGCGCACCTCCTGCGTCTCCGCGCCCGCGGGCCGTGTCCGCGCCGCCACCGCCTCGGCATAGTCGAACGAGCGCAGGATGCCGGCGACGTCGCGCAGCGCGATGTCCTTGGCGCGACGCTCGTCGATCGACTTCACCGGCTCGCCCTCGAAATCGATGAACATCACGTCGTTGCCGGCCACCAGCAGCTGGCCGAGGTGAAGATCGCCGTGGATGCGAGTCCGGAGCTGGCCCTCCGCGGCGCGGGCGACCGCTACGATCCGCGTGCGAACTTTGTCCACGGTTTCGAGGGCGGTCCCGCTGACGGCACCCGCCGGCATCAGCGCCAGCGCCCGGTTCAACTGCGTCACTACCCGCTCGCCCAGCGCGACGGCGCCAGCCAGGTCGAGCGGCTCGGGTGCGAAGGCCGCGTCGTCGCTCGGCCGTGCCAGCACCGCATGCATCTCCGCCAGCCGGATGCCGAGCGTGCGCGCGAAATTGGCGTAGTTGGAGAAGGTGAAATGATCGTCGGTCGCCAGCCGCTCCAGCGCCGCCAGCGTCCACGCCCAGCCGTCGCCCTGGTTGTAGGCGAAGCGCTGGACCAGCATGACGAGGCTCATCCTGCCGTTCTCGACCCGCGTCACCGTGCCCAGCATCGGCGGCACCTGCGTGTAGCCCGCCTGAGTCAGGTGGCGGATCATCTCGAGGTCCGGATGGAGGCCCGGCGCCATCCGGCGCAGCAGTTTCAGTACGGCGACCTCGCCGAGCGACACCGTGCTGTTCGACTGTTCGGCCGCCAGCCATGTCGGCTCCGCATCCACCGGCACGTCGAAGCCGTCGAACGCCTCGAACCGCAGCTCGCCCGTGCCGTCGGGCAGCGTCAGGCCGTCCTTCATCGCCGACAGGACGCCCTGCGCGAAGCTCGGGAGCGCGAAGCCGTCGGTGAGTAGGCCGACGCGGCGACCGCGCCGCACCCGCGCGAGCGCGAGCCCGGCTGCGAACGGACCTTGAGCATCGCCTTCCCATGCGATGCCGATCGGCAGCGAATAGGTCGCGCAGCCGGCACCGGTCGTGACCTCCAGCTCGCCCAGCAGCAGGTCCTCAACACCGGGCAGCGTGATGGTGCGGGCGAGCTTCACCTGCTCGATCGCCTCGTCCTTGCCGCCGAACCAGCGCCGCAGCGGCACGTAGGCCGGCAGGATGTCATGCTCCATCACGCCGCGGTTGCTGCCGATCGTGACGTCCGACAGCGACGGGCGCAGCACGAAGGTGAACCGCTCGATCTCGGCCGGCGTCGCCGTGCTCGCCCAGCCGGGCGCGTCGGTCGCCGCCGAAAGGCGGAACCACAGGAAACCGTACGGCGGCAACGTCAGCGAATAGGGCGTCGTGTCGATCGCCGGGAAGGCGGCGCCGCCCAGCAGCTCGACCGGCACCAGACCTTCGTACGCCGCGAGGTCCAGCTCCACCGCCTGCGCGGTGCGACCGAGATTGGCGACGCACAGGATGACGTCCCCGTCCTTCTCGGGGTCGCCCAGCTCGCGCAGATACGCCAGGATGCGGCGGTTCGCCGGGCGCAGGAACCGCTGCGTGCCGCGCCCGAACGCCTGATGCTCGCGGCGCACGGCCAGCATCCGCTTCAGCCAGTTGAGCAGTGACTGCTGATCGCCCTCCTGCGCCTCGACGTTGATCGCCTGATAGCCGTAGAGCGCGTCCTGGATCGGCGGCAGCGTCAGCCGTTGCGGGTCGGCGCGGCTGAACCCGCCGTTGCGGTCGGACGACCATTGCATCGGCGTTCGTACGCCGTCGCGGTCGCCGAGGTAGACGTTGTCGCCCATCCCGATCTCGTCGCCATAGTACAACACCGGCGTTCCGGGCATCGACAGCAGCAGCGCGTTCATCAGCTCGATGCGGCGCCGGTCCCGCTCCATCAGCGGCGCGAGGCGGCGGCGGATGCCGAGGTTGATCCGCGCGCGCTTGTCGGCGGCATAGGTGTTCCAGAGGTAATCGCGCTCGGCGTCCGTCACCATCTCCAGCGTCAGCTCGTCGTGGTTGCGCAGGAAGATCGCCCATTGGCAGTCGGGCGGGATCTCCGGCGTCTGGCGCATGATGTCGGTGATCGGGAAGCGGTCCTCTTGCGCCACCGCCATGTACATCCGCGGCATCAGCGGGAAGTGGAACGCCATCTGGCACTCGTCGCTGTGGCCGTCCGCGCTCACGTCGCCGAAATATTGCTGCGTGTCCTCGGGCCACATGTTGGCCTCCGCGAGCAGCATCCGGTCCGGATAATGCGCGTCGAGATCGGCCCTGATCTTCTTGAGCACCTGATGCGTCTCGGGCAGGTTCTCGTTCGACGTGCCGTCACGCTCGATCAGATAGGGGATCGCGTCGAGCCGGAGCCCGTCGATGCCGAGGTCGAGCCAGAAGTGCATGACCCGCAGCACCTCGGCGAGCACCGCGGGATTGTCGAAGTTGAGGTCGGGCTGGTGCGAATAGAAACGGTGCCAGAAATACTGGCCCGCGACCTCGTCCCACGTCCAGTTCGACTTCTCGGTGTCGAGGAAGATGATCCGCGTGCCCGAGTAAAGCTCGGGATCATCGGACCACACGTAGAAGTCCCGCTCCGGGCTGCCGCGGGGCGCCCGGCGCGCGGCCTGGAACCAGGGATGCTGGTCCGACGTGTGGTTGATGACGAGCTCGGTGATTACGCGGATGCCGCGCGCATGCGCCGCGTCGATGAAGGCGCGCGCGTCGTCCATCGTGCCGTAGTCGGCGCTGACGTCCTCATATTCGGCGATATCATATCCGTCGTCGCGTCGCGGTGAGGGGTAGAAGGGCAGCAGCCAGATCGCAGTGACGCCGAGGTCGGCGATATAGTCGAGCTTGCTCATCAACCCGGCGAAGTCGCCGATCCCGTCGCCGTTCGAGTCCGAGAACGACTTGACGTGGACCTGGTAGATGACCGCGTCCTTGTACCATAGCGGGTCCGGGTCGATCGCCGCCGCGTGTGTGACTTGGCTCACGGACGGAGTCTCCAGATGCGATAAGGTTGGGCGGGGTCGATGGTGATCGTCTGGTACTTGCCTTGCCAGCGGAAGCGATATCCCTCGGCGAGATCCTCCACATCGACGCTGCCGTCGTCGCCGATGCCCAGCTCCCAAAGCGGCACCTCAAAGCGGCAGCGATGGGCGGCATGCGGGTCGAGGTTGACCATCACGAGGATCAGGTCGTCCGGGTCGGCACCGGGCTTGGCGTAATAGATGATGTTCTCGTCGTCGGCTTCGTAGAAGCGCGTGTTGAGGTGCGTCTGCAACCCATCGTTCTCGCGCCGCAGCCGATTGAGGAGCGTGATGTCGGCGACGATGTTGCCCGGCGCGTCCCAGTCGCGCACGCGGATCTCGTACTTCTCGGAGTCGAGATACTCCTCCTTGCCGGGCAGCGCCGCCGCCTCGCAAAGCTCGAAACCGGAATAGACGCCGAACAGCCCCGACAGCGTCGCCGCCAGCACGGCGCGGATGCGGAAGCCGGGGCGGCCCGACGACTGGAGGAAGATCGGGTTTATGTCGGGCGTGTTGACGAAGAAATGCGGGCGGTAGAACTCGCGCGGCGCCGTCGTCGTCAGCTCGACGATATAGTCGATCAGCTCCTGCTTGCGGTCGCGCCAGGTGAAATAGGTGTAGCTTTGCGAGAAGCCGATCTTCGCCAGCCGGTACATCATCGTCGGCCGCGTGAACGCCTCCGCCAGGAAGATCACCTCGGGGTGGCGCGCGCGGATGTCGGCGATCATCCACTCCCAGAACGGCAGTGGCTTGGTGTGGGGATTGTCGACCCGGAACGTCTTGACGCCATGGTCGATCCACAGCTCGATCACATCGCGTAGGCCCAGCCACAGCCCCGGGACCGCGTCCGGCCCGTAGAAGTCGAGGTTGACGATGTCCTGATACTTCTTGGGCGGGTTCTCCGCGTATTTCATCGACCCGTCGGGCCGCCACGCGAACCAGCCGCGATGCTCGGTCAGCCAGGGATGGTCGGGGGATGCCTGGACCGCGAAGTCGAGCGCGATCTCCAGGCCGTGCCCGGCAGCGGCCGCCACCAGCCGGTCGAAGTCCGCGAAGGTGCCGAGCGCCGGGTGGATCGCGTCGTGCCCGCCCTCCGCCGCGCCGATGGCATAGGGGCTACCGACGTCGTGGGCGGCGTGCGTCAACGTGTTGTTCGGCCCCTTGCGATTGCTGCTGCCGATCGGGTGGATCGGCGGAAAATAAAGCGTGTCGAATCCCATGGCGGCGACGCGCGGCAGCTCCGCGATCACGTCGGCGAAGGTCCCGTGACGACCGGGCGTGTCCGTCACCGAGCGAGGGAACAGCTCGTACCAGCTCGAGTAAGACGCCGCGATCCGTTCGGCATCGAGCAACTGGCGCTCGCTGGTCGCGGGATGATGGCGTTCCTCGGCGGCGCGCATCGCGAGGGCTAGGTCCACCGACAACAACAAGCTCGCGGCGTCCTCATCGTCGCCAAGCTCGGACAAGCGGGCGCTCGCCTCGACCAACGCGGCGTCGGCGCTATGCTCGGCGGCGGCGCGCACGAGCAGCGACGCTTCGGCCACGTCAACCGGCAGGGCGACGCCGGCGGCGACCTTCTTGCCGAGATCGCGCTGGAGGCCGCCGAAACGGTCCAACCACGCCTCGATCTTGAACTCGTGGCGGCCGAGCACATCGGGGGTGAAGGTCGCCGTCCAGCGGTCGTTGGGGAGCGAGGCCATCGGCACCCGGTTCCAGCCCTCCTCCCCCGGCCCGCGCCAGAGGAGATCCGCCGCAAGCTGCTCGTGACCATCGGCGAAGACGAGAGCGGTCACATCGACCGCGTCGCCGACCGTCCGCTTGACCGGAAAGTCGCCGCCCTCGATCCTGGGATGCACCTCCTCGACGACGAGTCGAGGTGCCGCGGCGGCGCGCGAGGCCGCCTCGCGGCTCGGATCGGTCGGCAGTGAAGAACCCTTGGTCGGCGGGGCAGGACGGGAGGACGGCACGAAGGCTCCGACGGCTTGGGTCAGGTCACGGGAGAACCCGCCCTGACTGTCAACGTTCCGCCGGCAGCCATGAACGGCACCCAGCCATCCCGACGCGCCGTTCCGATCAGGCGCCCTTCCTGCGTCGCCCTTTCGCGGTCGCCGGTGCAGGATCAGCGACCTTGCGGGGTGCCCGCGTCGACGACGCCTTTGTCTTCGCCGATGCCGGCTTGGCTACGGCGCTCGGCTGGCCCGATGTGACGATGTCCTCGCTGGCGAGCACGGTCTCGTCGCCCTGTGCCGCCTCGGCCTGCGCCTGCGACAGTTCGGCGGCGGCCTGCTGCCAATGCTGGTCCTGCCGGCCGTCGGGACAGCCTTCCGCCTGCCAGATCGCATGCGCCCGCTCACGGATCAGATCGTCTCGTTCTTGGCTCATCGGATGGTCCTGCCGTGTCGATCGCCTGTAACGAGCGGGATCGTCAGCCGCTCCCCCGGGGCGAGAGGTGGCATCAGGTAATAACGTCAGGCTCGGCTCGCCCGGTATGATGGGCGATGCCGGCGATCTCCTCGGCCGCGGCGATCACCGACGCCAGCATGGTCGCGACCTCTGCGTCGAGCTCTCCGGCGGCGGGCTCGTACCGCTCGAGGTACACGCGCAAGGTCGCACCCGACGTGCCCGTGCCTGACAGGCGCAGGACGACCCGCGATCCGTCGGCGAACAGCACGCGGACGCCCTGCTTGCGGCTGGTCGAGCCATCGACGGGGTCGTGATAGGCGAAATCGTCCGCCGCGGCGATCGTCAGCCCGGCCACCATGCTGCCGAGCAGCCCCGGCAACCGATTGCGTAGCGCGGCCATCAGCGCGTCGGCGCGTTCGCTCTCGACGCCCTCGTAATCGTGCCGCGCGTAGTAATTGCGCCCGAACCGCGCCCAATGATCCCGCGCCAGTTCGTCCACCGACAGCCCGCGCGCGACGAGGATGTTGAGCCACAGCAGCACGGCCCACAGCCCGTCCTTCTCGCGCACATGGTCCGAGCCGGTGCCGGCGCTCTCCTCGCCGCAGATCGTCGCCCTGCCCGCATCCAGCAGATTGCCGAAGAACTTCCACCCGGTCGGCGTCTCGTACGACCCGACGCCGAGCGCGGCGGCGACGCGGTCCGCGGCTGCACTGGTCGGCATCGACCGCGCGATGCCCTTGAGGCCGCCGGCATAGCCGGGCGCGCAATGCGCGCTGGCCGCGAGCATCGCCAAACTGTCCGACGGCGTGATGAAGCGGTTCCGGCCGATGATGAGGTTGCGGTCGCCATCCCCGTCCGAAGCGGCGCCGAAGTCCGGCGCGTCGGGCGCCATCATCGTCTGGTACAGATCATGCGCGTGGACGAGGTTGGGATCGGGATGGTGGCCGCCGAAATCAGGGAGCGGCGTGCCGTTGCGCACCGTGCCGGCCGCGAAGCCCAGCCGCCGCTCCAGTATCTCGGTCGCATAGGGGCCGGTGACCGCGCTCATCGCGTCGAACGCCATGGTGAGGCCACCCGCCACCGCCGTACGGATCGCGGCGAAGTCGAACAGCGTCTCCATCAACGCGGCATAGTCTGCGACCGGATCGACGATCTCCACCACCAGCCCGCCGACCTGCACCTCGCCGAGCCGCGACAGGTCGACGTCCGGCGTGTCGACCGTCAGCCATCGATCGATGACGCGGGTGCGCGCGGCGATCGCCTCGGTCACATGCTCGGGCGCGGGGCCGCCGTTGGCGATGTTGTACTTGATGCCGAAGTCGCCGTCGGGCCCGCCCGGGTTGTGGCTGGCGGACAGGATCAGTCCGCCGCTCGCGCCGTGCAGGCGGATCAGATGGCTGGCCGCCGGCGTGGAGAGGATGCCGCCCTGCCCGACGATCGCGCGCGCATAGCCGTTGGCGGCGGCGATGCGGATCGCCGACTGAATCACTACGTCGTTGTGGAAGCGGCCGTCGCCGCCGATCACCAGCACCGGATCGGCCGGCCGCTCGGCGACGTCGAACACCGATTGGACGAAGTTCTCCGCATAGTTCGGGCGCTGGAACACACCGACCTTCTTGCGCAGCCCCGACGTGCCGGGGGTTTGGTCGTCGAAGGGCGTCGTCGGAACGGTACGGATCATGCTGTTCCCTCGCTCACGCGGTGGCGGACCAGATCGCGATACAGGCGCGCATAGCGCCGCCCGCTCTCGGCCCAGGTGAAGTCGGCTCCCATGCCCGCGCGCTGCATCGTCCGCCAGACGTCGGGTTGCGCGAACAGGTCGATCGCGCGTCGGATCGCGCGGTCGAGGCCGTCAACCGCGGCGGGATCATAATGGAGCCCCGTCGCCACGCCGGCGGCCAGTGCCGCTTCGTTGGCGTCGATGATCGTATCGGCGAGCCCGCCGGTGCGCGCCACCACCGGCACACAGCCATAGGCGAGGCCATAGAGCTGCGTCAGTCCGCATGGCTCGAACCGTGACGGTACCAAGATTGCGTCCCCCCCGCCCTGCATCAGGTGCGAGCGCGGCTCGTCATAGCCGATGCGGACGGTGATCCGGCCGGGATGACGATCGGCGGCGTCGATGAAGCCGCGCTCCAGATCGGCGTCGCCCGACCCGAGGATCGCGAGACGGCCACCCAAGGCGACGATCTGGTCCAGGCAGTCGATCAGCAGGTCCATCCCCTTCTGCCAGGCGAGGCGGCTGACGACGATGAAGATCGGGCCGTCGCCACGCTCAAGCCCGAACTCCTCCTCCAGCGCGCGCTTGTTGGCTGCGCGCAGATCGAGCGTATCGGCCGAATACCGCTGCGGCAGGTCGGGATCGCTGACCGGGCTCCACACCACGGGGTCGATACCGTTGACGATGCCGGACAGCCGGTCGCGCCGCCCGCCGATCAACCCCTCCAGTCCCATGCCGAAGGCGGGCGTGCGGATCTCGTCGGCGTAGCTTGGGCTGACGGTCGTGATCGCATCGGCGGCCAGCAACCCCGCTTTCAGGAAGCCGACGCCGCCGTAATATTCCACGCCGTCGATCGACCATGCCTCCGCGGGCAGGCCAAGGGAGCCGAACAAGTCAGCGTCGAACCGGCCCTGGAAGGCAATGTTGTGGATCGTGACGATGCTGCCCACCCGCCGGTCCGGCGCAAGGTAGCGCAGATAGGCGGCCGCCATCGCCGCCTGCCAATCGTGAGCGTGCAGCACATCGAACGACAGGCCGGGAACGCTCCCCATGGCGACCTGCGCCGCCGCCAGCCCCAGCGCGGCGAAGCGCAGGCCGTTGTCGCTCCACTCCGCGCCATCGGCATCGGCATAGGGCGTGCCGGGGCGGCCGAACAGCTCGGGCACGTCGAGCACGAGCAGCGCGAACCCGTCGACCTGCGTCGCGAGCAGCCGCGCCTCCGCGCCGAGTAGGTCGGGCCAGCGATGGACGGTCCGCACCGGCCCGATCCGCCCGAGCACCGCCGGATAGCCGGGCAGCATGACCGTCATCGCGATGCCGTGCGGCTCGACGGCGGCCGGCAGCGCACCGACCACGTCTGCAAGCCCACCTGTCTTGACCAGCGGAAATGCCTCGGATGCGACCGACAGGATGGACAGCGGAACGGCCGGCGTCATAGTCGGTCGATCATGTCCTGGGTGACGAGGCATATGCCGCTCTCGGTACGCCGAAAACGGATCGCGTCCAGCTCCGGATCATCGCCCACCACCAGTCCGTTCGGGATCACGACACCGCGATCGACCACCACCTTGGTGAGCCGGGCACCACGTCCGATGATGCAGCTGGGCAGTATCACCGCCTCGTCCAGACTCGCGAAGCTGTTGGCGCGGACGCCGGTGAACAGCAGGCTGCGATGGATGCTCGCGCCCGACACGATGCAGTCGCCGGACACGAGGCTGGACACAGCCGAGCCGCGTCGTCCGTCGACATCGTGGACGAACTTGGCGGGCGGCGTGATCTCCGAATAGGTCCACAAGGGCCAGTTGCGCTCGTACAGGTCGAGCTGGGGTACGACGTCGGTCAGGTCGATGTTCGCCGCCCAATAGGCGTCGACGGTGCCGACGTCGCGCCAATAGGCGTTGCTCTCGCCCGCCGACCGGACGCAGGATTCGGAGAAGCGATGGGCCACCGCCTTGCCGTGGGTGACGAGGTGCGGGATGATGTCGTGCCCGAAGTCGCGGCTCGACCCCGGCTCGCCGGCGTCGCGGCGCAACTCGTCGATCAGCAGTCGCGTCTTGAAGACGTAGATGCCCATCGAGGCGAGCGACACGTCGGGATTGCCGGGCATGGCCGGCGGGGCGGCCGGCTTCTCGACGAAGGCGGTGATCCGGCCGTTCTCGTCCGTCGCCATGACGCCGAAGCCGCTCGCCTCGCCCCGCGGAACCTCCAGGCAGGCGACCGTGACGTCCGCGTCCGTCTCGCAATGCTGGCGCAGGATCAGCTCGTAATCCATCTTGTAGATGTGGTCGCCCGCAAGGATGACCATATATTCGGGCGCGTAGCTTTCGATGATGTCGATGTTCTGGAACACGGCATCGGCGGTGCCCGCATACCATTCGGTCTCCGACACGCGCTGCGAGGCGGGCAGGATGTCGAAACTCTCGTTGCGCTCGGGCCGCAGGAAGTTCCAGCCGCGCTGCAGGTGGCGGATCAGCGAGTGCGCCTTGTACTGGGTCGCGACGCCGATCCGGCGGATGCCCGAGTTGATCGCGTTGGACAGCGCGAAATCGATGATGCGCGACTTGCCGCCGAAATACACGGCCGGCTTGGCGCGCATGTCGGTCAGTTCCATCAGCCGGCTGCCGCGTCCGCCCGCCAGCACATAGGCCATCGCTTCGCGCGCCAGCGGCTGCCCTCGCCTGTCCACCATCGCCCGCTCTCCTGCCCCTGGCGGTGCATCGCCCTCACCATTGCCGGAACAGCACCCACGGCCAGCTCCTGCAAGAGGCAAGGCGTGGCTCATCCCGGGACGGCGGACTCAACCGAGAATGACCGGGAAGGCTCCCGTGTAGGACCATGTTCATGAAAACCGGTTAATGTTGATCCGCCACAATCGAGGTTTGATCCGTCGCCTACCCGTTGACGCGGTCGGCATTCTTGCGGTCCGACGTTGGTGGCGCGGCTGTCCGGCACCAACAACACTGCTGCGCGTTGAGCGGCACAGGCAGGGGAGCCACAATGATGCGATCGTTCGTCCGAACCACGGGCCTTGGTGCCCTCGCGATGGTCGCCATGCCGGCGTACGCCGCGGTGGCACAGCCGCTGACCACGACAGCGGCCGCTTTGGGCGCCGGCCAGTTCGCCTGGGGCGTCAGTCCCACGCGCGGCAAGCCGGTCACCATCGTCGTCAGCCTCCCGCTGCAGCAGCTGTTCGTATATCGCGGCGACGCGCTGATCGCGGTATCGGCCGTTTCGACGGGCTCGCCCGGGCATGAGACCCCGACCGGCGAGTTCACGATCCTGCAGAAGGACGTGGACCACCGTTCGAACAAATACAGCGACGCGCCGATGCCCTACATGGAGCGGCTGACGTGGGACGGGATCGCGATCCACGGCGGCCGCGATCCGGGTCATCCCGCATCCCACGGCTGTGTGCGCGTCCCGCTCGCCTTTGCGCGCCAGCTCTATGCGATCACCTCGATGGGCGCCCACGTCGCGATCATAGACGATGCGAGTGCGCCGGGGCTGCCGATCGACTACGCGTCCAATCTCGATGCGGCCAAGTCCACCGCGAGGGCAGCGGCCATCGACCCGGAGACAGAGGCGACGCGCGCGGCGAACCTGGGCGCCGTTCCGGCGGCGGCGCCGTCGGTCGTTCCGGCTCCTTCTCCCACGCAAGACCCTGTCCCGGGAGACTCAAAGCAGTAATTAGGCACCACGCACCGGCGATGGACGAGCCGGCCACGACGGGCTAACACCGGTTAACCACGTCGAGGCGGGGAGTGATGACCGTCGATCCCTGGTTCCTGGGTGCACTCATCGCCGGGCTTGGCGGCTACCTCGTCTACGCGCGGGCGTTACAGACCGGTTCGGTGGTCCCGAGCCGCGCCTCGTGGCTCATCTGGAGCGCCACCACCGCCGTGGAAGCTGCCACCTATGCCGCGGTCAATCCGGTCGCACCGCAGCGCTGGCTGTTCGTCGCCGGCGCGCTGGCCTGTGTCCTCGTCACCGCGGCGATCTGGGTGCGGGCGCGCTGGTCCGCCCTGTCGGCGGGTGATCTCGCGTGCGTCCTGTCGTGCCTCGGCGCGATCATGCTGTGGCTCGCCTTCGATCAGGCCTACTGGGCGCACATGCTGGTCATCTTCGCGGTACCGGTCAGCTTCTGGCCGACCTGGCGGGGCGCGGTGGCCGATCCCGACCATGAGCGGTCGTCCGCCTGGAGCTGGTGGACGATCGGGGACGCCGCGACGCTGGCCGTCGCCCTTCGCGCGCCGAGCGGCGGCACGGGCCTGGCGCAGGCGGCGGGCGTTTACGGCTATCTAGCGGTCGAGCTCGCCTGTCACGCCGCCGTATGGCTGATCGTGCTGCGGCCGGTCGGACGCCCGTTCGGCTGGACGCGGGCGCGGCCGAGGATCGTCCGCGGCCTGGGGGGCGCGGAGCTGTTCCGGATCGGCGAGACACATCTCGGCAAGGCGGTTCACGCAGCCCGCGCTTTTCGTGAAGGCGAGGTGCTTACCCGCTTCTCGGGCCCGCGGGTGGCCGCGAGCCGCGTGCCCACCCGCCTGGTCGGCCGCCGCGACCGGTTCGTGCAGGTGAGCGCCGACCAGTATATGGGTCCATCCGGCGCGATCGACGACCTCATCAATCACAGCTGCGCGCCCAATGCGGGTCTCCGGTTCGGCGAGGCCGGCGTCTTCCTGATCGCGATCCGCGACATCGCGGTGGGCGAGGAGATCGCCTGGGACTATTCCACGACATTGACCGATCGCAGCTGGCAGATGGTCTGCGCGTGCGGCGCGTCCGACTGCCGGGGCACGATCGGCGCGTTCGAGACGCTGTCGCCCGAGCGACAGGAATGGTTCCGCGCGCGCAACCTCGTCGCGCCCTATCTGCGTCGTCGCGACCGGATCTGGCGCCGCGACCGCGCGGCCTGACCCTTAGGCGGCCAGGGCGTGCTCCTGCGCCGGCGCGGCGCGCAACGTCAGGATCGCCGTCGCGCCGCAGCCGCGCCCCTCGCTCTCCAGCCGCAGCGACCCTTCCATCGCGACCATCGAATTGGCGCACCAGTGAAGCCCGAGCCCGCCCGACTTGTGCGGCCGGGTCGAGAACCCGCGCTGGAACAACGTGCGGCCGACCTCCGGATCGAAGCCTTCGCCCGAATCGTGGATGGCGACCTCGATCGTCTCGCCGGCCGCTTGGCTGACCGACACCGCGATCGTCCCCTGCCCCGCGCCGCCGGCGACGATCGCCTCGGCCGCGTTGGAGAACAGGTTGCCGATCACCTGGCTCAGGATCACGCGGTTGGCGAGCACCGGGCACGGCAGCGCGGGAAAGGTGAAGCCGATCGCGCCGTCGCCGCCGCCCACGCCGGCATAGCGCGCGATGTTGGCGTTGCGCGAGACCAGTTCGACGATGTCGCACCGCTCCAGGCTGGGCCGTTCGTGCGCCTGGCGCTGCTGCTGGCCGATGATCTCCAGCACATGCGCCATCGCCTCGCGGCCGACGTGCAGTTCATCGATCTGCGCGGTGCGGGCGGCGCCCTCCGCCTCGATCGCGGCGGCGACGAAGGCGGCGAGCTTGCGGCGGCGCAGGTCGGGCAGGTCGTCGCGCGCCAGCTCGCCGACCGCGCGATCGAGCGTCGCGCGGTCGATCGGCGACGGCTGGGACAGGCCGTGGCTCAGGATCGTGGTGATCGGATTGAGCGCGTTGCGGACGTTGTGCATCACCGCCACCGCGCTTTCGGACCGGCCGAGCGCGAAGCTCTGCACCTCGATCTGCTCGCGCAGGTCGTTCAGCTGGCGCAGCATCGAGTTGAAGCTGCGCCCGAGCGATCCGATCTCGTCGTCACGCCGCTCCCCCTCCACCTCGGCGTCCAGCAGCCCGAGCGATCCCGACTGGCGAACCACCTGCATGTGGCGCTCGACGCGGTGCAGGGGTCTCAGCACCATGTGGGTGATGATCCGGCGCAGCGTCACCAGCACGATCAGCAGCAGCACGGTCGTCCCCGCCACCGCCATCATCAGCATCCGTTGACCCAACAGCGACACGTCGCGCGGGATGACGAACGAGACCGCGGCGACGGCCTGGCCATCGGGCCCGAGGATCGGGACGCCGATCCGCATCGTCGCGCGGCGACGCCCGACCGTCACCGCCGGGCCGGTCGCAACGGGATCGAAGTGTGCGGCGAGCTGAAGCTGGTCGGCGACCTGGGTCGCCGGAAGCTCGCGCGCCATCGCCACCCATCCGCGCGGCGTGCCGCTGCCATCGCTGCGCCGCACCTGCGCCACCGCGACCGCAGCCACCTCACTGCCGAGCTTGAGATAGAAGGAACGCGAATGGCGCGCGCCGAGCCCGTGCGAGAAGTCGATCCGCGAAAGCGCGCCGACAAAGCGCGCGCGGGCGCCGTCGTCCTCGACCGCCGCACTGCCGTCGATCCAGCGCGCGATCACCACGTGCCGATCGGGCGCGAGATAGGCCATGCCGTTGACGCCCAGGTTCGTCATCGCGAGCGGCGAGAAGCTCTCGCGCTCGAACGCCGGCGAGGGGCGCGCCATATAGTCATAGCTGGCGTTCCAGTCGCCATAGTCGCGCACCGCACTCTCGGCCTTGCTGGCGAACTCGGCGAGTACTGCGTGCGTCCGTTCGACATGCGCGTCGACCGAGCGCGCTTCCAGCGTGTTGAAGCTCGGGATGATGAGGCTGGCGAGCAATGCGGTGATGCCCAGCGCGCCGACGATGCCGACGATCGTCAGGATCAGGACGAGCTTGGCGCCCAGCGATCGCGGCCGGCGCAGCGCGCGCGATCCGGCGCGCCATCGCCCGAGGACGGCCGCCATCAGCCGTCGGTTCCGGTGCCGGCCTCGTCGATCGACCCATCCGCCGCGAACCGGCTTGCCGCGATGACGCGCGCCTGCGTCGCAGGCACCGGCCGCGAGAAGTAATAGCCCTGCAGGTGGCTCGCCCCGGCGGCGCGCAGGAGCGCGACCTGCGCCTCCGTCTCAACGCCCTCCGCGATCACGCCGAGCCCGAGCGCCTGGCCCAGATGGATGATCGAATGGACGATCGCCGCCGACTCGCGTTCGCGGCCCATGCCGTCGATGAAGCTCTTGTCGATCTTGAGGCTGTCGAGCGCGAACTTGCGGATGTTGTAGAGGCTGGAATAGCCGGTGCCGAAATCGTCGAGCGCGATGCGGAAGCCCATCTGCCGCAACCGGTACAGCGTCTCCGCCGCACGATCGGCATCGTCGAAGATCGCGGTTTCGGTGATCTCGATCTGGAGCCGTTCGGGCGAGACGCCGGCGCGCTGGACAGCTTCCATGATGTAGCCGACGAAGTTCGATCGCCGGAACTGGCGCGGCGAGAAGTTGACCGACACATATTGCCCCGGCCAGTCGCCCAGCACCGACAGCGCCTCGTGCAGCACCCAATCGCCCAGCTCGTGGATCAGGTTCGACTCCTCCGCGATCGGGATGAAGGTCGCGGGGTTGATCGGCCCATATTCGGTGGTGTGCCAGCGCAGCAGCGCCTCGAACCCGGCGACCTCCAGTCCCTGTCGCGCGACGATCGGCTGGTAGACGAGGCCTAGCTCGCCCCGCTTGATCGCCTGGCCGAGGCCGGTCTCGACGCGGCGGCGGAAGCGAATGCTCTCGTCCATGCTCTCGTCGAACAGCCGAACGACGCCGCGGCCGGCGCGCTTGGCGTCGTTGAGCGCCAGATCGGCGCGGCGCATCAGGTCGACGACGTCGCGGCTGTCGTCGTCGGCGCGGACGACGACGCCCGTCGAGGCGCCGCCCTGGACGGAGTTGCCGAACAGCTTCATCGTTCCCGAACAGGCATGCACCACCCGCTCGCATGCCATCACCGCGGCCTGGTCGCCGGGACTGTCGAACATCAGGCCGAACTCGTCGCCGCCGAGCCTGGCGACCAGCGCGCCGTCCGGAACCGTCGCGACCAGAATCGTGCAGACCTCACGAAGCAACTCGTCGCCGGCAAGATGGCCGAGCGTATCGTTGACGAGCTTGAACCGATCGAGGTCGAGCATCGCGACCGCGAAGGCGCCCGGCCGTCGCACCCGCTCGGCAAGCGCGCGCTGGAAGGCGAGGCGGTTGGGCGCGTCCGTCAGTGGATCGTGCGTGGCGATATGGATGGCGCGGCTCTCGTTTGCGGCGAGTTCCAGTCCCTGTTCCTGCAATTGCGCGACCTGGTCGGCTAGACGGGCGCGCGCGGCGGCGAGTTCGCGGTCCACTTCCCAGCGCTTGCCGAGCGCGGTCGCGGTCTGCACCACTTCGGCGACCTCGAACGGCTTGGCGATGTAGAAGATCTTGTCGGCAGGGCCGGCGGCGCGGCTGATCTCGAGCGGGGAGAAGTCGGAAAAGCCGGTGACGATGACGAGGTTGATCTCAGGGTCGAGCGCGCGGATGCGGCGGGCGGTCTCCTTGCCGTCGATGCCGGGCGGCATGCGCACGTCGATGAACGCGACCGGATAGGGCGTGCCCTCCGCCAGCGCGCGCTCCACCGCCGCGACAGCGTCCAGCCCTTGCATGCAATGGGTCAGCGCGAAATCCGCCGGATCGTCGGGCTGATCGGCCGGGGTGTCATCGTCGCCAAACAGCTCGGCGGCCATCGCCGACAGCGCGCCGACCTCCGCCGGAGCGGGCGCGAAGCTCCGCCGGTAGCTGTCGTGCATGCCCGGCTCGTCGTCCACGATCAGAACACGCATCGTCAATTACCCTCGTCGCCACTTCGCTCGTCGGGACGGGGTACGCGGTACAGGGTTAAGGGTTCGTAAGGGCTAACCCGCCAGCGCGCGGTGGGCGAGGACCAGAGCGCCGAGCGGACCCGCTTGCCCGCCCAACCGCGGCGGGACGACATAGCTATCGAGCTCCGCGAGCTCTGCCGTCACCAGATAGCCGGCGAGGCTGTCGTGCAGCATCCGCCGGACGCGCGGGAACAGGTGCGGCGTGCCCACCATCACCCCGCCGCCGATCACGATCCGGCGCGGCACGCCGGTCAGCACCACCGCGGCGCAGGCCTGAGCGATGGCATGGGCGACGAGGTCCCACGCGGGATCATCAACCGGCAGATCGGGCGCGGGCGTTCCGGTGCGCGCGACGATGGCGGGGCCGGAAGCCAGACCCTCGACGCAGGCGCCGTGGAACGGGCAGATGCCGGGCCAGTCGTCGCCCTTCACGCGGACCGGCCGGAGGTGGCCGAGTTCCTGGTGCGTCATGCCGGCGACGGGCGCGCCGCCCGCGACCAGCCCGACGCCGATGCCGGTCCCAACCGTCATATAGGCATGGTCGGCCAGGCCCATGGCAGCGCCATAGGCCCCCTCGCCAAGCGCCGCCCCGACGACGTCGGTGTGGAAGCCAATGGGTACCCGATAGCGGGCTGCGAGCTGCGGCGCGATCGGGGTGTCCGCCCAGCCCGGCTTGGGCGTGGTGGTGATCGATCCCCAGTCCGACGCGGCGCGATCGACCGACACCGGGCCAAAGCTCGCGATGCCGACCGCGGCGAACCCGCTCCACCGATCGAGCACCGCCTCCAGCGCGGCGAGCGTCTCGCCGGGCGTGGTCGTGGGCACGCGCACCTCGTCCTGGATGTCGTCCGGCCCGGACCCCAGCATGGCGATGCACTTGGTGCCGCCTAGCTCGATCCCGGCGACGACGGGAGGCCGGGAAGCGGGCGATGAGGCGGTCATGGATTAAATCACTCCTCTAGCGTTAGCCTTGCAGATCGTGATGAGCATGGCATCTCCAAACCGTCATCCCAGCGCAAGCTGGGATCTCGTCGTTGCGAGGCCCGACACGCGAGGAGACCCCAGCGTTCGCTGGGGTGACGAAAGGCGGCTGTTCGGATCGTAAGCTCGCCGCGGCTCGTTGCTTCACCATGGCCGATGCCGATCCCCTCCCTCGCCTTACCCCCGCCCGCGCGTGGCGCCCGCGCCGCGTGCTCGTGACCCGCTCGGCGCTCGACTGGGCGCACGGGCGCGGCATTGCGGAACGCGCGGCGGCGGCTGGGATCGACGTCGTCGAGCTGCCGACCGACCGCCTCGCGCTCGCCTTTCCCGACGATCCGCGCCGCGCCTATGCCGAGGCGAAGGCGACGCTGGCGGTGACGGTCGCTCCACCGTCGAAGCGCCGGCTCCAGCCGATCGCGCCAAGCGCCGACTGGCGGGTTGATCTTGCCGAGGGCTGCCCCGCGCATTGTGGCTATTGCTATCTCGCCGGCTCCCTCAAGGGGCCACCGATCACGCGCGCCTATGCCAATCTGCCCGAGATACTGGCGGAGCTGCCGCCCCGGCTGGGCGCGGGCACGATCACCTCGCGCTCGCGCAGCCGCGCCCATGAGGGCACGACGTTCGAGGCATCCTGCTACACCGACCCGCTCGGGATCGAGCCGCTGACGGGATCGCTGTCCGCGCTCGTGGCCTGGTTCGGGCAATGGGAGGCCGACGCGCAGCTTCGCTTCACCAGCAAGTTCGCGGACGTCGCGCCGCTCGTCGGCCTGGATCACGGCGGCCGGACGCGGATGCGCGCGTCGATCAATCCGGTGGCCTATGCGCGGTTCGAGGGCGGGACCGATCCGGTCGCCGCGCGGCTGGCGGCGCTCGCGCGGATGGGCGGGGCCGGCTACAGGCTCGGGCTGACGATCGCGCCGATCATCGCCGCAGCGGGCTGGCGCGAGGCCTATGGCGCGCTGATCGCGGATGCCGCCGCGGCGCTGATGGGCGTGCCCGATACGGCGGACCTGACGGTCGAGCTCATCACGCATCGCTATACCCCGGGGTCGAAGGCGGTGCTGGAGAGCTGGTATCCGGGTTCGCGGCTCGACATGGGCGCCGCGGGCCGGACGGAGAAGCGGACCAAGTTCGGCTCAGTCAAGTTCGTCTACGACGCCGCCGCGATGCGCGAGTTGCGCGCGTTCTTCGAGACGGAGATCGCCGCGCGCCTGCCGCGGGCGCGCATCCTCTACTGGACGTGACGGAACCTCAGGTGACGGCGGCGCGGGTGCGATATTCGGGATGGTCCCACGCGCCCGTCGCCATGACGTCGGCGAGGATGTCGCCGGCGCACCACACGTCCTCGAACGACGTATAGAGCGGCGTGAAGCCCATGCGGAGCACGTCGGGCGCGCGGAAGTCGCCAATCACGCCGCGTGCGATCAGCGCCCGGCAGATCGGATAGGCATCGGGATGCGCGAACGACACATGACTGCCGCGCGCCGCGGGATCGCGCGGGCTGGCGAGCGCGAAGCCGTGGCCGGCGCTGCGCTGCTCGACGCAATCGATCCACAGGGCCGTCAACGCCCGCGACTTAGCGACCAGATCGGCGAAGGACACGTCCTCGAACATCGCGACGCCCTCCTCCAGCGCGGCGAGGCCCAGGATCGACGGCGTGCCGCATTGGAACCGGTCGATGCCCGGCGCGGGCCGATACTCGTCGGTGAAGGCGAACGGCGCGGCATGGCCCATCCAGCCTGAGAGCGGCGAGCGCAGCGTCGCCTGGTGCCGCTCGGCGACGAACAGGAACGCCGGCGCGCCCGGCCCACCGTTGAGGTATTTATACCCGCAGCCGACCGCGAGATCGGCGCCGCACGCGTTCAGCGCCACCGGCACCGCGCCGACCGAGTGGCTGAGGTCCCAGAGTACCAGCGCGCCCGCCGCCTGCGCCGCCCGCGTCAGCGCCGCCATGTCGAGCATGCGGCCGCTCTTGTAGTGGACGTGGGTCAGGACGACGACCGCCGTGTCCTCGTCCACCACCGCCGCGATATCGTCCGCCTGCGCCAGCCGGACGCGTGCGTGCGGCAGCATCGACGCGACCCCGTCAGCGACGTAGAGGTCGGTCGGGAAATTGCCGGCTTCCGACAGGATCGTCATGCGGCCCGGCCGGGCGGCCATCGCGGCGGCGATCAGCTTGAACAGGTTCACCGAGGTCGAGTCCGCCACCACCACCTCGTGCGGTGCAGCGCCGATCAGCGGCGCGATGCGCGCGCCGACCCGGGCAGCGGCGCCGATCCAGTCGTGGACGTTCCAACTGCCGATCAGGTCCCGGCCCCATTGCTCCGCCACCACCGCCGCCACCCGCGCGGGCGTCGCGGCGGGCAGCGCGCCGAGCGAGTTGCCGTCGAGGTAGACGACGCCCGCGGGCAGCGCGAACCGCGCCCGCATCGGGCCGAGCGGATCGGCGGCGTCCAGCGCCCTCGCGTCGGCGAGCGACGGCGTCACGGGCGCAGCGTCTCGATGATGCCCGAGAAGTCTCGCCCGCCATGGCCGGCGGCGACGAACGCCTCGTAAAGCTCCGCCGCGCGCGAACCCATCGGAGTGGTCGCGCCGCAGTCGCCCGCCGCCGCCATCGCGAGCCGCAGGTCCTTCAGCATCAGCGCGGCGGCGAACCCGCCGTCATAGCCCTTGTCCGCCGGCGTCACCGGGCCGACGCCGGGAACGGGGCAATAGCTCGTCATCGACCAGCTCTGCCCCGACGAGACGCTGGCGATGTCGTAGAACGCCTGCGCGTCGAGCCCCAGCCGCTCGGCGAGCGCGAACGCCTCGCACGTCGCGATCATCGTCGCGCCCAGGATCATGTTGTTGCACATCTTCGCCGCCTGGCCGGCGCCGGCGGCGCCTGCGCGGATCACCGACTTGCCCATCGTCGCCAGCACCGGCTGCGCGCGATCGAACGCCTCCCTAGTGCCGCCGACCATGAAGGTGAGCGTGCCCGCCGCCGCCGCCGCGATGCCGCCCGACACCGGCGCGTCCACCGCCGGCAGCCCCGCCTTCGCCGCCAGCTCCGCGACCCGGAGCGCGGTCGCGACGTCGATCGTCGAACAGTCGATCAGCAGCGTGTCGGGCGCGACGCGGCCGACGAGGCTGTCGCGATAGACCTGCTCGACGTGCGTGCCCGCAGGCAGCATGGTGACGACCGCCTCCACGTCGTCGCCCACCGCCGCCGCGCTGGCGCCGGCGGTGCAGCCCGCCGCCACTGCCCTGGCCAGCGCCCCGTCGGACACGTCGAACGCGCGCACGTCGTGCCCGGCGCCCGCGAGCTTCGCCGCCATGCCGCTGCCCATGTTGCCGAGCCCGATGATGCCGATCCGTGCCATGCCGTCCCCTCCCGCGCGCCACCGACGCGCGCCTCGCGTTTAGACGGGCGGCGTCAGGCGGGGTTCCACGCATCCGCCTCGTCCAGCGGGGCGAAGATGCGGTCGATCAGGTGATCGCTCACCGCCCCGGGCGTCGCCGGGTCCCAGCGCGGCGCGTTGTCCTTGTCGACGATCACCGCGCGCACGCCTTCCGCGAAGTCCGGGCGCTGCACCATGTGCGTGGCGACGGCATATTCCTGCCGCATCTCGTCTTCGAACGTCGGCATCGCATGGCCGTCGAGCAGCAGCTTGAGGCTGACCTTCATCGACAGGGGCGAGCGGGTGCGCAGCGTCGCCAGCGTCTTCCGGGCGAAGTCGCCGCCGTCCGCCGCGAGCGCCGCGAGCACCTCCTCCAGATCGTCCGAGGCGAACAGCCGGTCGATGTCGGCGCGGTGATCGAGGATGTCGGCGCCGTCGGGCACCTGCGTCGCGCCGGCAAGGATGATCTCGATTTCACCGGAAGGACGCTCGACAAGCAGTTGCTTTGTCTCGTCCAGCCTGTCGCTCAGGGTGTAGTGGGTCGCCAGGCCGAGTGCGAGGCATTCCGCGCCGTTCAGCCGCGCGCCGGTCAGCGCCAGATACTGCCCGATCCGCCCGGGCAACCGCGACAGATGCCAACCGCCGCCGACGTCGGGGAACAGTCCGATCGCGGTCTCCGGCATCGCCAGCCGCGTGTTCTGCGTCGCGATGCGATGCCGGCACGGCAGCGCCAGGCCGACGCCGCCGCCCATCGTCACCCCGTCCATCACCGCGATCGTCGGCTTGGCATAGGTGAACAGCCGGTGATTGAGCCGATATTCGGTCGCGAAGAACGCCCGCGCCGCCGCTCCGTCGCCCACGCCGGAGGCGGCGAGCATCCGGATGTCGCCGCCCGCGCAAAAACCCCGCGATGTCTTGGGATCGCCGTCTGGCGCAGGCGCATGGTCGATCATTACCGCCGCCACGCCCGGATCGGTCCGCCACCCGTCGAGCGCCGCCAGCATCGCTTCGGCCATCGGCATGGTCAGCGCGTTGAGCGCCTTCGGCCGGTTGAGCCGCAGCCGGCCGACCTGGCCGTCTATGGAGACCAGGACATCCGCACTCATTCCACCGTCACCGACTTGGCGAGGTTGCGCGGCTGGTCGACGTCCGTGCCCTTGGTGACCGCGACATGGTACGCCAGCAACTGCACCGGCACCGCATAGACCAGCGGCGCGATCAGCGGGTGGACCTTGGGCATGGTGATGGTCGCCAGGCAGTTCTCGCCCGCCGCCTGGATGCCATCGTAATCGCTGATGAGGATCACCTTGCCGCCGCGTGCCTGCACCTCCGCCATGTTGCTGATCGTCTTGTCGAACAGCGGCCCGGACGGCGCGATGACGATCACCGGCACATGCTCGTCGATCAGCGCGATCGGACCGTGCTTCATCTCGCCCGCCGCATAACCTTCGGCGTGGATGTAGCTGATTTCCTTCAGTTTCAGCGCGCCCTCCAGCGCCAGCGGATAATCGGTGCCGCGCCCCAGGTACAGCACGTCGCGCGCCGCGGCGACGGTGTGCGCCATCGCCTCGATCGCCTCGTCATAGGCGAGCGCCGCGTTGAGCGCGGCGGGCGCCTCGCTCAGATGGCGCACGATGCCGCGCTCCTCGCCTGCCTTCAGCGTGCCCTTGGCGCGCGCGAGGTTGGCGGCGAGCGCGGCCAGCACCGCGAGCTGGCAGGTGAAGGCCTTGGTCGAGGCGACGCCGATCTCCGGCCCCGCGTGGGTGGGGAGCAGCAGGTCTGCCTCGCGCGCCATCGTGCTGGTCGGCACGTTGACGACGACCGCAATCGTCTGCCGCTCGGCGCGCGCGTGGCGGAGCGCCGCGAGCGTGTCCGCCGTTTCGCCCGACTGCGAGATGAACAGCGCGAGGCCGCCCTCCTCCATCACCGGCGAGCGGTATCGGAACTCGCTCGCCACATCGAGGTCGACGGGCACGCGCGCGAACTGCTCGAACCAGTATTTGGCAACCATGCCGGCGTAGAAGCTCGTTCCACAGGCGACGATCGTCACGCGCCGGATCGTCGACAGGTCGAAGTCCGGGATCGGCAGCGTCACCCGATCCTCCATCCGCTGGAGGTACGAACGCAGCGTCTGCGCGACGACGATCGGCTGCTCGTAGATCTCCTTGAGCATGTAGTGACGATGGTTGCCCTTGGAGATCAGCTCTCCGGTGACGCCCGAGATGGTGATCGCCCGCTCGACGGGGTTGTTCGCGCGGTCGTACACCTGCGCGCCATCGCGGGTGCAGACGACCCAGTCGCCCTCCTCCAGATAGGCGATCCGCTGGGTGAGCGGCGCCAGCGCCAGCGCGTCGGAGCCGAGGTATGTCTCTCCTTCGCCATGGCCGACGACAAGCGGCGAACCCAGCCGCGCGCCGATCAGCAGATCGGGATGCGAGCGGAACAGGATACCGAGCGCGAACGCGCCGTGCAGCCGCGGCAGAACCTCGCGCACCGCATCGGCGGGCGCCGTCCCCGCCTCCACCTTCTCGCTGATCAGATGCGCGACGACTTCGGTGTCGGTCTCGCTGGTGAAGACGCGGCCGCGCGCGATCAGCTCCTCGCGCAGCGGCTTGAAGTTCTCGATGATGCCGTTGTGGACGACCGCAACCTCGTCCGTCGCATGCGGGTGTGCGTTGTTGGTGGTGGGGCCGCCATGCGTTGCCCAGCGGGTGTGCGCGATGCCGGTGGTGCCGGGCAGCGGGTGCGCGGCGAGCTCCTTGGCCAGGTTGACGAGCTTGCCCGACGCGCGCCGCCGCTCGATCGCGCCGCCGTGATCGGTCGCGATCCCGGCCGAGTCATAGCCACGATATTCCAGCCGCCGCAGCCCATCGAGCAGCCGGTCGGCCACGTCCTCCGCGCCCACGATGCCAACAATTCCACACATGGCGCTATCCAGTCAGGGAAGAGAATAAGGAATGCGGACGCCGGCCATGCCCGGCGGGAAATCCTTCGTGTTACGGGTCACTAGCACGCGGTCATGAACCTGCGCTGAGGCCAGTATAACGGCATCAGCCAGTTTTAGTGCCGGCCTGCGCAGGCGCAGTACGGCCGCGTGACGGCTTATCGGGACCGTCACTTCATCAATCGTGAAATCGGCAAAGAAGCCTTCCATCAGGCGACCGTCTTCTGGCCTCACCTTCGACATTACTTCGATCCAGGACACGCGGCTGATCCAGCGTGAGGCCGCCGCCTCCAGTTCGGCCTTCGCGACCTCCAGGCCATTCAGAGAATCGATCAGAATGTTGCTGTCGAACGAGCAGATTGTCACTCGCCCCTCTCGTGCCGCCGACGCTCCTCGACATCCTTCCAATATCGTCGCTCGCGGTCCTCATCCGGGCTGAAAAGGTCCGGGAACTCGGCTCGAACCTCATCGTAGTCATGGTCCCAGGGGCGGGTCCAGCCGGCGCGTTCACGTCGTTGCCAGTCGACCGCGTCCCCGATGTCGGTGCGGTCCTTCCAGATACCGAACGCCCCGGCGATCCCGCTCTTCACCGCTTCCGCGCGATACGCCGTCACGGCATCGCGCACGAGCGCGGCGCGTGACTTCCCTTGCGCAGTCGCCCGCAGGTCGAGCCATCGCACGTCATCGTCGGGAATGTCGACCAGGGTTCTCATGTTGATGCGATATCATCGGGCGATATCATCGTCCAGCCGTTGGTTTTGCCTCCCGATCGAAGAACCCGCGCTCCAGGAACCACATCGCCTGCCGCGCGACCTCGCGGTCGTAGACCATCAACGTGTGGCTGACCGGCAGTTCGAGGTGATCGGCGCCGTCAAGCCGCGTCGCCGCAACCGTTACCTTGCCGTCGTTCGGCCCCGGCAGCAACAGCCGCGGGAAGAGCGGATCGAGCGCGTGGGTGCCAGCGATGATGCCGACGCCATCGGTCGACGCACCGAGCAGCGCCTCGTCGGCAGGTGCCCTCGTCGTGCGCAGGTGCGCCCCGATCGCGCCTAGCACCAGGCGATCAAGCCGGAGCGCCAGCAACAGGTCGGCCCACTCGCTCCCGGCATTGGGCGGCCCCAGCATCACCAGCCGCCCGGTCGGCGATGCGCCGCGCGCGATCAGCGCGCGAGCCACGAGGCCGCCGAGCGAATGGGTGATGAAGTGGACAGGCCGCTCGATCTCGGCAGCGAACGCCTCGACCTGCGGCGCCACCTCGTCGAGGATCGCCCGCATCGATCGCCGATGCCGGTAGCGCGGCACCAGCGTCGCATAACCCTGTCGTGCAGCGGCGCGGGCCAGGCGCCCGAGCGAAGCGCCCCGACGGCCATGACCGTGCAGCAGGACGACGCCTCCTCTGGCGGGCGGCATGGCTGTCAGCCCCGCTTGCGCGCCCGCATCCGCTCGCGGAAGCGGGCCGCCCAGCCGGGCTTGCTGACCTGCGGCGGGCGGACGAGGACCAGTGCGTCCGCTTCCACGTCGGTGGTGACGACCGATCCCGCCGCGACGATCGCGCCCGCGCCGATGTTGATGGGCGCCACCAAAGCGCTGTTCGAACCGATGAACGCTCCGGCGCCGATATTCGTACGGTATTTGAAGAACCCGTCGTAATTGCAGGTGATCGTACCCGCACCGATGTTCGCGCCCGCGCCGACGTTGGCGTCGCCCAGATACGTCAGGTGGTTGGCCTTCGCGCCCTTGCCGAGCACCGCCTGCTTCATCTCGACGAAATTGCCAACGTGTGCCTCCTCGCCCACCACGGCGCCGGGGCGCAGTCGCGCAAACGGCCCGATCGTCGCGCCGCGCCCAATCGTCGCGCCCTCGATGTGGCTGAAGCCGCGGATCGTCGCGCCGTCCGCTACCGACACGCCCGGCCCGAACACGACGTTGGGCTCCACCGTCACGTCGCGGCCGAGCAGCGTGTCGTGCGCGAACCACACCGTATCCGGCGCGACGAGCGAGGCGCCGTCGGCCATCGCCTGCGCCCGCCGGCGGCGCTGCCACGCCTCTTCCAGGGCGGCGAGCTCGCCGCGGCTGTTGACGCCGGTCACCTCCGCCTCGTCCGTCTCGATCACCGCGGAGGCGCGGCCGTCCCCGGCGGCGAGCATGACGATGTCGGGCAGATAATATTCGCCGGCCGCATTGGCGTTGCCGACGCGGGCGAGCAGCGCGAACAGATCGCCCGCCTGCGCCGCCATCAGCCCGGAATTGCAGAGGGTTACGGCACGTTCCTCGGACGAGGCGTCCTTGAACTCGACCATCCGCTCGATCCGGCCGTCGGCATGCGCGATCACCCGGCCATAAGCGCCCGGATCGGCAGCGCGGAAGCCCAGCACCACGACGGCCGGCGCGTCGGGCGCGTGCAGCCGATCGATCATGCGCCGCATCGTCGCCGCGCCCACCAGCGGCACGTCGCCATAGAGCACCAGCACGTCGCCCTCAAACCCCGCCAGCACGCCGCGCGCCTGCGCCACCGCATGGCCGGTGCCGAGCTGCTCGGCCTGCACCACCACCTCGACGGCGAGGGGTGCGCCGAGCGGCGCGACCGCGGCCTCGACCTGCTCGCGTCCGGCGCCGACCACCACCGCCGTCCGCTCGGGCTTCAGCTCGGCGACGCTGGCGAGCAGGTGGAGCAGCATCGGCCGGCCCGCCACCGGGTGCAGCACCTTGTGCCGATCGGACTTCATCCGCGTGCCCTTGCCGGCGGCGAGGACGATCGCGGCGAGGGGGGCGATCGGCATAAGATGGTCACTCCAGACTGCTGGCCTGATTGCTGCGCGGCGGGGGTGCCACGGGCACCTTGCCATGACCAGCCCGATGCTGTCAGGCGCGGGCGCCATGACCGATTTCCCCTTTCGCGTCGTGGGCTTCGACCTCGACGGCACGCTGCTCGACACCAGCGGAGACCTCGCCGCCGCCGTCAACGACGCGCTCGCCTCCGCCGGGCGCCCGATGCTGAGCGTCGAGGCGATCCGGCCGATGATCGGCGGCGGATCGCGCCACATGCTGGCGCAGGGGATGCAGGCGACCGGCGGCTGCACCGACGCGCAGCTCGACGTGCTCACGGCCCGGCTGCTGAGCTATTACGAGGGGAACATCGCCGTCCACACCCGCCCCTTCCCCGGCGTGCTGGACGCGCTGGACGCGCTGGCGACGCGGGGCGTGACGATCGGCATCATGACCAACAAGGTCGAGCATCTGGCGGTGAAGCTGCTGGACGCGCTCGGCCTGTCGGGGCGGTTCGCGGCGGTGGTGGGCGGCGACACGGTCGGCAAGGGCAAGCCCGCGCCCGAGCCGATCCTGGAGATGGTGCATCGCTGTGGCGGCGGGCGCGCGGCGTTCGTCGGCGACTCGATCTATGACGTGGAGGGCGCGCACAACGCCGGGCTGCCTGCAGTGGCGGTGAGCTTCGGCTTCCTCCATCAGCAGGTCGAGACGCTGGGCGCCGACGCGGTGATCGATCATTACGACGAACTGCTGCCCGCGCTGGAGCGGCTGGGCGCGGATTAGCGCCTGCCCGCCCGCCATTTGGTCCACAGGTGGCGCGCGAGCATCGCCGGCGGCATACGCAGCCAGTGCGAGCGGACATAGAAGGCCAAGCGTGTCACGGGGCGGGTCTGGCGTCCCCAGCCGTCGCGTGCGAGCAGGCGGCGGCGGTAGAGGCGATCGACCGGGCGCTGCGTCCGGCATCGCTCGGGGACCGGTGTCTCGTAGAGCGCGTGCGCCTGCCGCATGGCGCGATCCACCAATCCGATGGCGTCATGACGCCCGGCCCGCGCGTCGAGCCGCGGCCAGAAGCCCGGCGCATCCGCGAACTCGCGCAAGAGCCGGTCGATGTCCCACAGGTTGCGCAGGCCGCCCGCCAGATCGCCGTCGGCGAACAGGTGCAGCGTTGCATGGACGACCATGTCCTCCGGGCACAGCACCGACAGGCCTCCCGGTGCCTCGCCGAGCGGCACCGCGTCGGCGATCAGCGCCGCCGCATCGGGCGTCCGCCGCGCGGTCGGGGGCAGGATCGTGTGGTGAACGTCCGCCATCCGATCGCGCTCGCGGTGGATCAGCGGCGGCAGCTCGTGCATCCAGCGCCGGTAATAGGCGTCGTCATAGGCGTCCGCCTTCACCCACTCCCACCCGGCCGCGAGCAATGCCGTCTCCGCGTCCGCGAGCGCCGAGGCGGGCACCAGCAGGTCGAGGTCGCCGATCGACCGGCCCTGCCCCGCCGACAGCCCGGCGGCGACATAGGCCGTGCCCTTGAGCAGCAAGACGGGGATGCCGAGGTCGCCGAGCGCGCGCCGCGCCATCTCCGCCTCCCACAGCGCCGCCATCCTGCCCTGTTCGGCGGCGGAGCGCGCGTCCGCCAGGATCGCCGCGACGCGACCGGGCAGCGGCAAGCCGTGCAGCCGATGCGCAAGCGAGCCGATCAACTGTTCGGCGCGCGCGACCGTCAACAGCCGCGTCCAGCCGGCCGCGTCCAGGCCCGCCGTCGAAGCTGGGTCGGTGAGCGCGCGGGCGAGGAGCCAGGCTGGGTTCAGCGCCACAGATTGTCCACCAGCGCCAGCGCGCTCGCCGTGTCGGGATAGTCGATCGCCCGCGCCGGCACCTCGCGCACGATGCGCAGCAGCGCGTCGAACCCCGGCTCGCCGAGCGCATGATAGTTGGTCGACGCCTGCGTCAGCCGCACGAACACCTCGCCTGGCCCTACCGGCCGGATCGCGCGCGCGGCGCCGAAGCGGGGGAACAGCAGCAGCGCCGGCATGGCGGCCTCGTCCATCCGCGCGATCGCGTCGGCGTCGGGCACCAGATGCCGCACGTCGCCCTTGGGCGTGCCGATCATCAGCGGCCCGAGCCTCGCGGCCGGCACCGCGCCCGCGAGCAGCACGATCGACGCGTTCTTCAGGCTGATCGGGCGCGGGAATGGGTGGACGAGGCCGGTCGCCGGCTCGACGAGCGCGAACTCGTCGGCGAGCAGTCGCCAGCCCCTGGTCGACAGCAGCGCGGCCAGCGTCGACTTGCCCGATCCGGACTCGCCGGTCATCACCAATGCCCGTCCGCCCCGCTCCACGACGCTCGCGTGCAGCAGCAGGAAACGCCGGCAACCCAATGCGATCTGGAGGTTCATTCCCATCTCGGCCGCCAGCAGGCCCTGCGCGAGCGGCAGCGGCGCGGTGCCGGGCAGCCACCAGTCGCCCGCGATCGTCACCGCCGGGCGCAGCCACCGCCGCCACGGCCGCGCCGCCTCCAGCCGGACGGTGGCGTCGGGCAGCTCGCACCCCGGATAGCCGGCGTACAGCCGCTCCAGCGCCGCGATCGGCGCGCGCCAGTCCGATCCCACCCGGAAGCCGAACGGCCCGACGCGAACGCCGAACGCATGCCTCATGCCGCGCGCCCCTCGACCAGGCCCGCCGCCACCAACTCGTCCAGCCGCCCGGACAGCACACCCGTGTCGCCGGCAAGGTCGAATGTCTCGCTCAGCCGCTCCAACAGCCGAGCCTGCGTCAGCCACTCGTCGGCCAAGGCCGCTAGAATCTCCGGCGCGGGTTCGGCCAGCAGGTGGGTGATGCCCGACGCGCGGTGGAAGACGGCGGTTAGCCCGTCGCCGAGCGGCTCGATCCGCAGCACCTCGGCGCGCGCGGCACGGTAGCGCGGCGTGGCCCCCGCGACCGGCGGCATCGGCTCAGCCGCGCGGCATCTGCAACGAGGCGAAGCAGGTGAAACCGCCGGTGCCGCGCTGCAACCGACGTATATAGTTCATATACGCCTGGCTGCGCTGATACTCGACGCCCGGCAGCGTTCCGCCGCCCGACAGCGCCTGGCGCACGTCCTCGCCCTTCAGCGCGTGGCCGGGCGGCGCGAAGGCGCCCGCGGTGCCGGCGGGGACGGTGGTGCCGTCGGCGGCGATGTAGCTGCCCGCGCGGCCCGCGTCGGGCACCGGGATCTCGCAGGTGAGGACGGACGCATGCGTCTGCGCGAGCGCCGGGCGGATCGACACCACCGCCGCCGCCCCGACCGCGCCGAGCATCAGCGCGCGACGCCGCGTTGATGTCGGCGCCATCTCGGTCGGAAGCGACGCGTCGACGGAGCGCGCGGACCGGTGATCGGGTTCGTGATCGTCCATGGCCCCTCCTTTCGCACCATCGCTCTTTCACACTGGTGAAGCCTATTCAAGCGACGTGGGCGTTCCGCAACGGGACGTCGGGCGTTAGGGAGAGTGATGGCGCGTACCCTGCTTCTGTCGTTGCTCGTGCTCGCCGGGGCGGAAACCGTGTTCGTGACGACCGGCAGCGTGCCGGCAGCGCTGGTCTCCCTCGTCGTCGGACTGGTCGCCACATGGACCTCGAAGCGGGCTTCCGCCCCTGTCGCCATCGCCGCGGCCGCGAGCGAGCCGCTTGCCGGCGAAGTGGTGGACGCGATCGCGGAGCCGGTGCTGGTGGTGGCGGACGGCACCGTCACGCATGCGAACGCCGCCGCACTGACGTTGCTGGGCGATCATATTCTGGGCGAGGACGCACGCGTGGCGCTGCGCAACCCGGGTGCGGCCGAGCGACTGGACGACGCCGATCCCGAGCCGATGATCCTCTCAGGGCTCGGCGGACGCGAGCGGCGGTGGGAGATGCGAGTTGCCGCGCTGTCGGGAAACCGCCGCGTCGTGCAGCTTGCGGACCGCAGCGCCGCACATGCCGCCGAACGGATGCGCGTCGATTTCGTCGCCAACGCGAGCCACGAGCTGCGTACGCCGCTCGCCTCGCTGCTCGGCTATATCGAGACGCTGCGCGACCCGCGCGAGCCGCCGGTAGCGGTGCGGCAGCGGTTTCTCGGCATCATGGAGGACGAGGCGCGGCGGATGCAGCGGCTGATCGACGACCTGATCTCGCTGTCGCGGATCGAGGCCGAGCAATATCGCGCGCCGTCCGACGTCGTCGACCTCGCCGCGCTCGCGACGCTGGTCTGCCGCGAGCGCCGCGACGCGCATGACGGGCGCGGCGCGGACCTGGTGATCGAGTGCCCGGACGGACCGGCGGAGGTGGCGGGCGACGGGACGCAATTGTCGCAGCTCCTCCACAACCTCGTCGGCAACGCGATGAAATACGGGCGGCTGGGTACGCCGGTGACGGTCCGGGTCGAAGGCGTGGGCTCCGCATCGTGGCGGCTGACCGTCGCCGACGAGGGCGAGGGCGTCGCGCCCGAGCATCTGCCGCGGCTGACCGAGCGGTTCTTCCGGGTCGACTCCGCGCGCAGCCGGTCGCTCGGCGGCACCGGGCTCGGTCTTGCGATCGCGAAGCACATCGTCGAGCGGCACCGGGGCCGACTGGAGATCGCGAGCACCCCCGGAGAGGGCACGCGGGTCAGCGCGACGCTGCCGGCCGCCGCGCCGCGGGCGATCGTGACCCCCGATCGAGTTTGACCGACGGCATCTTCGGCACGGGAGCAGGCACATGACGGTCAGCTGCATCGATCCGCGGACGGCGTTAATCGTCATTGACCTCCAGGCGGGTCTCGCGCGATTGCCGTTCGCCGACCTGTTCGAGGATGTCGCGGCGCGAGCGGCGATGCTGGCCGACGCGTTCCGGGCCGCTGGCCTTCCCGTGATCCTGGTGAACACCGACGGCGGAGCGCCGGGCCGACGCGAACAGGCGCCTGCGATCCCGCAGTTCCCCGGGTGGACCGAGCTGGTGCCCGCGCTTCATGTGCAGCCCTCCGACCGGCTGATCACCAAGCGATCGCCGGGCGCGTTCACGGCGACTGGCCTCGACGCCTGGTTGCGCGGTGAGGGCATAAGCCAGGTCGTCATCGCAGGCGTAGCGACCGGAACGGGCATCGAGACGACCGCACGGCAGGCGTACGAGCTGGGCTTCAACGTCACTTTGGCGATCGACGCGATGACCGACATGGACCCGGTCGTCCACGCGAACTGCGTCGAGCGCGTCTTCAAGCGGTTCGGCGAGACAGGCTCCACCGAGGAGATGATCGGACACATCGCCGATCGCGCGAGGCGCTAAGCTTTGACAATCGACGAGAAGAACCGCCACGGAACGGCTTGTCATAAAAGGGCAACGCGCCTCCTTCAGGCGGTGTGGCGGCGGCGAGGGGCAATAAGGCGACATGGCGACCGGCATCGGGCTTCAGAACGGGATCGGGCCCGAACGTGGGGTGCCGCCGTCCGACGACATCCGGCGGCTGCGCGGGCTGGTGGCGCAGATGGGCGGCCTTGCCGAACAGGCGATCGCTGAGGCGATGACCGCGCTGTCGCGCGGCGATACCGAGCTTGCCACCTCGATCCGCGCCGCCGACCGCCGGATCGATGCCATGGCGGCGGAGGTGGAGCGCGCGGTGGTCCGCATCCTCGCCCGCGGCGTGCCCGGCGGCATCGACCTGCGCGAGGCGATCGCCGCGCTCAAGATCGCGGCGGTGATCGAGCGGATCGCCGACTATGCCAAGAACATCGCCAAGCGCGTGCCGCTGATCGCGACCGACGCGCGGCTGCGGCCGCCGGACGCATTTCCGTCAATGGGGCGGATGGCGGGCGAGATGGTGCGCGACGCGCTCGATGCCTTCGCCGCGCGCGACCCCGCCTCCGCCGCCGAGGTCTGCCGGCGGGACCAGGCGCTGGACGAGGTCCACGCCGGCGTGTTCCGGACGCTCGTCGAGCATATGGCCGCCAACCCGGCGACGGTCGAGCAGGCCGCGCACCTGCTGTTCGTCGCCAAGAACCTCGAACGGATCGGCGACCATGCGACCAACCTTGCAGAAATGGTGTATTTCGCCGCCACCGGCGAGCAGATGACGGACCGGCAGCGCGGCGCCGCCGCGGGCTGAGGGGAGGACGCCGTATGCCTCGCGCGACGCTGCTGCTGGTGGAGGACGATCCCGCGATCGCCGAACTGGTGGCGTTCCATTTCGAGCGCGAGGGGTTCGGCGTGTCGCGCACCGCCGACGGCGAGGAGGCGCTGCTGCTGGCGCGCGAGAAGGCGCCGGACGTGGTGCTGCTCGACTGGATGGTGCCGGGCCTGTCGGGGCTGGAGGTCTGCCGCCAACTGCGCCGCCTGCCCGGCACCGCCAACGTGCCGATCATCATGCTGACGGCGCGCGGCGAGGAGGAGGATCGGGTGCGCGGGCTGGAGACGGGCGCGGACGATTACGTCACCAAGCCCTTCTCCCCGCGGGAACTGGTGGCGCGCGTCGCCGCGGTACTGCGCCGGGTGCGGCCTGCGCTGGCGGGCGAGGTGATGAGCTATGTCGACGTCGAGATGGACACGGTCTCGCACCGCGTCCGCCGCAACGGCGAGGCGGTCGCACTGGGGCCGACCGAGTTCCGGCTGCTTCGCCATTTCCTGGAGCATCCAGGCTGGGTCTTTTCTCGCGAGCGGCTGCTCGACGCGGTGTGGGGCCATGACAGCGAGATCGAGATCCGCACCGTCGACGTCCACATCCGCCGGCTGCGCAAGGCGCTGAACGCCAGCGGCGGCGTCGACCTGATCCGCACGGTGCGCTCGGCTGGCTATTCGCTCGATGCCGATCCGGACGCGGGTTGAACGGCACCGCCAGCCGACTGCAGCCGAACCGCTACCGAAACGAAGGACCCAAGTCGGGCATGATGCGTTGGCCGGGGTGCGCAGTGGACGGTTGTCTGCGCTACCGATCTAGGAGAACGACATGAAGCTCATCCTACTCGCGGCGACCGCCGCCCTCGCGCTGCCCGCGATGGGCATGGCCCAGATGACGCCCGGCCAGACGACGCCCACGACGACCGCGCCCGACCCGTCGACCGCCACCCCGCCCGCCGACGCGAGCGCGGCACCGGCGCAGGCGGCACCGGCCGGCGGTGATCCGTCGATGCAGCAGGCGCCGATGCAGCAGCCGATGTCGGCCGGCACCCCGGCGGGCGGCTATCAGCCGAGCGGCCCGGCGATGCAGGGCACGATGACTCCGGGCGTACAGCCGACGTACCAGCCCGCGCCCAGCCCGTCGCAGGCCTATCCGGCGCCCGCGCCCAAGACGAGCTACCCGCCCTGCAAGAAGGGCCAGTATGACGGCTGCGTCGAGCGCGGCGGCAAGAAGTAAGCGCCGGGCGCACTAGCACCCGACAACGACAGGGCGCCCGACCACCATGGTTCGGGCGCCCTTTTCGTGTCAGTCGTCGACCAGCTTCATCAGGCGGCGCTCGACCGGGGCCAGCACCGGCATCAGATCATGCCCGCGCTTGAGCACCACTCCCGCCTCGCCGACCAGCGCCCACATGCCCTGGCGCGCGCGCAGCGCCGGGCGCTTCTCCACGCGGACCTCCGGCCGCTCGGCGGTGCGGCGAAAGGCGGAGAACACCGCCGCGTCGCGCCCGAACTCCATTGCATAGTCGCGCCAATGCCCGGCCGCGACCATCCGGCCGTAGAGATCGAGGATGCGGGCGAGCTCCGCGCGCTCGAACCCCACCTGCAGGACCGCGCGGCCCGGCTGCAGCGGAAAGGGCATGACGGTGCCCATCAGGCGCGATCGCGCTCCCGCCCCTGCCCGCTCCAACCCTCTTCCGCCGCCAGCATCGCATCCAATCGCCGGCGCATCGTCTCCAGCTCGCAGCGTAGCAGCTCCACCTTCTGCGTCGCGGGGTCGAACATCTCGCGGCACGGCGTGCCATAGGCGAGGAACGGCGCCGGCTCTGCGCGGCCACCGGCGACCGTTGTCGGACGGGCCGGGATGCCGACCATCACAGCGCCCTCCGCCACGCTGCGCGTCACCACCGCATTGGCGCCGATCCGCGCGCGCGGGCCGACGGTGATCGGCCCCAGCACCTGCGCACCCGAGCCGATGATCGCGCCGTCCGCGATCGTCGGATGCCGCTTGCCCGGGACGCCGTCGTCGGGCGAGGTGCCGCCCAGCGTCACGCACTGGTAGATCGTCACGTCGTCGCCGATGTGCGACGTCTCGCCGATCACGACGAAGCCATGGTCGATGAAGAAGCGGCGGCCGATGGTAGCGCCCGGGTGGATGTCGATCGCCGTCATCATCCGCGACCAGTGATTGACAATCCGCGCGAGCAGGAACAGCCGCCGGCGGTACAGCGCATGCGCCACCCGGTGCCAGCCGAGCGCCCAGACGCCGGGATAGGTCAGCACCTCCGCCCGCGAATGCGGGGCCGGATCGCGCGCCCGGATCGAATCGAGATAGCGGACCAGATCACCGATCATCGACATTCCCCTGGCGCCCACTGCGTGGCCAGCGCGACATAGGACCGTCCCGGCGCGATTGCCAGCATCGCAACGGTCGGACACTTCCCGGGGCTGGCGCCGGCGCGACGCAGCGCTATGCGTGCGCTTCCCTTCGGACCGGTGGCATCATGGCGGCGACCTATCTGCCGACGCTCAAGCAGTTGCATTATCTGGTGGCGTTGCGCGACCACGGCCATTTCGGGCGCGCGGCGGAGGCGTGTTTCGTGACCCAGTCGACGCTGTCCGCCGGGCTGCGCGAGCTGGAGACGCTGATCGGCGTGACGCTGGTGGAGCGCACGCGCCGGATCGTCCGCTTCACCGCGGTGGGCGAGGCGATCGCTGACAAGGCGCGCCGCGTGCTGCGCGAGGCGGACGAGCTCGGCGACCTCGCCCGCGCGGCCGGGCGCCCGCTGTCGGGCGAGCTGCGGATGAGCGTGATCCCGACCATCGCGCCGTTCATGCTGCCGCGCATCCTGCCGCGGCTCCGGCAGGATTATCCCGACCTCAAGCTATACCTGCGCGAGGAGCCGAGCGGGCCGGCCTGCGAGCGGCTGAACCATGGACGCGCCGACTGCGTGCTGCTCGCGCTGCCCTATACGTGCGGCGATGTCATGGTGGCGCCGCTGTTCCGCGACCCGCTGTTCGTCGCCTTCCCAGACGGCGCGGGGCCGCCGGCGGACGCGGAGGTGCCGGCCTCGGCGATCGACCCCACGCGGCTGCTGCTGCTGGAGGACGGGCACTGCCTGAAGGAGCATGCGCTCGCCGCATGCAACCGCCCGGAGCTGCGCGGCGAGGCGACGATGCTGGGCACGTCGCTCCACACGATCGTGCAGATGGTGGACAATGGGCTCGGCGTGACGATGCTGCCGGGCATGGCGATCGACGCGGGCATCCTTGACCACACCCGCGTCACCGCCCGGCCGCTCGCCGCCGCGGGCGCCAGCCGCGAGATCGCGCTGGTCTGGCGTCGCGCAAGCCCGCGCGAGAAGGACTTCCGGCTGCTCGCCGATGTGCTGGCGACGCTGGCGTGAGGGTGGGGCGAATGAGGGCGGCGGCGACTTTGGCGGCAACGCTGGCGCTGGCGGGGTGCGTCGCGCCGGCTGCTCGCCGCCCGATCCTGCCCGAGCAGGCGGAGGAACGGCCGGCACCCAATGGGCCCGCCGCCGACACCTTCGTCGCGCGCCAGCCGCTCGCGGCGCTGATCGCCGGAGAGCCGGAGCTGTCGCGGTTCCGCGCGCTGGCCGCGGCCGGCGGTCTCAATGCGCTGATTGCGGGCCGCGGACCGGTGACGGTCCTCGCCCCCACAGACGCTGCGTTCGCGCGGCTGGCACCTGGGACGGTGAAGGCATTGCTACTCCCGGGCAACCGGCCGTCGCTGCTGCACCTGCTGCATTTCTGGGTCGCGCCGGGCGCCCTGTCCGCCGACACGCTGGCGGCGCGGGCGACGACGGGCGCCCCCGTCCCGACGCTCGAAGGCGAGCCGCTGCACGTCGCAGGCGATCCCCGCGAGACGATCGCCTTCGTCGATGCGGATCGCCGGATCGCGAGAGTCGCTGGCAAGACCGGGGCCACGGATGGCGACCTGATCCTGCTCGACGGCATCGTCGCACCGCGGTCGATCGAACCGGGTGTGGCTTCGACGTCCGATCGATAAACACCTGTCGTCATCCCGGACTTGTTCCGGGATCCAGCTTCGTGCGAGCCCTGACCCTCGATCGTCAGATGGTGGACCGCGGCCGACGCTGGACCCCGGCACACGGCCGGGGTGACGGATGGAAACTCACCCCCACCGCGCCGCCGCCGCGTCGTCCGTCCCGCGCGCCTCCACCCAGCGCGCCGCGTCGCCCCGCACCTCCCGCTTCCAGAACGGCGCATCGGTCTTCAGCCGATCGATCAGATATGCGCACGCCTCCAGCGCGGCGGCGCGATGCGGGGCGGCGGCGATCACCAGCACGATGCGTGTCCCCGGCGTCATCGGCCCGACGCGGTGGACGACGCTCGCGCCCGTCAGCGACCAGCGGGCGACCGCGCCCTCCGCGAGGCGCATCAGCGCCGCCTCGGTCGCGCCCGGATAATGTTCCAGCTCCAGCGTCGCCACCCCGTCGTCGGCGCGGACGTGGCCGGAGAAGGTGGCGATGCCGCCCGCCCCCGTCGCCTCGATCGCCGCCAGCTCGGCCGCGACGTCGATCGGCTCGCGCTGGACGGCAACGCGGATCATCGCACCCTCAGCCACCGGTAACCGGCGGGAAGACCGCGATCTCGCGCGCGCCCTCGATCGATGCGTCGAGCTCCACGAAGACCTGGTCCACTGCCGCGCGCAACCGGCCGCGGTCCGCGAACGCGCGTGCATGGCCCGCGCTCGTCGTGGCGAGCCAGTCGATGAGCGCGTCCACCGTCGCGACGTCGGGCGGCGCATCTAGCAGCTCCTCGCCTGCCCCGATCGCCTCGCGCACCCAGGAGAAATAGACCAGGCGGATCAATGGCTCAGTCCATGTGCTTCAGACCGACGCGCAGGTAATCCCAGCCCGTCACCAGTGTCAGCGCCGCCGCCGCCCACAGGCAGGCGAGTCCCACCTCCTTGACCCACGGCCGATCCGGCACCGCGCCGGCGAGGATCAGTGCGCCGAACGCGACGAGTTGCAGCGTCGTCTTCCACTTGGCGAGCTTCGACACCGGCAGCGACACCTGGATGCCGGCTAGGAACTCGCGCAAGCCCGACACCGCGATCTCGCGCAGCAGGATGATGAGCGCGGCGATCAGCGGCAGCCCGGTGATGAGCGCCGCATCGTCGTGCCGCGTGCCGACCAGCATCAGGATGACGGCGGCGACCATGATCTTGTCCGCGATCGGATCGAGGAACACGCCGAGCCGCGACACCGCCCCCTGCGCGCGCGCGAGATAGCCGTCGAAATAATCGGTGATGCCCATCAGGCAGTAGAGCGCGAACGCCAGCGCATAGCCCAACGGCCAGTGCGGCCACCACAACAGCGCCACCAGCAGCGGCACGGCGACGATGCGCGAGAGCGTCAGCAGGTTGGGAAGCGTCAGCATCGACGGCTGCTTTACGCCGCCGCCGCCGGAGCGCCAAGCGCCATGCATCGCGATCTGGCAGCCGCATCGCATGGCGATCGGGCGTTGGCGCGGGCGCCCGGCGCGGCTATGCCTGACGGATGACTGACAGGGTCTTCACGAACCGGATCCGCCGCCTGCCATGATCAATGCGTTGGGATTGCTGAGGAAACGCCGGTTCCTGCCGCTGTTCGGCACCCAGTTCCTGGGCGCGTTCAACGACAATCTGTTCAAGCAGGCGATGGTGCTGTTCGCGACCTATCGCATCTTCCACGATCCGCGCGCGGAGGCGAGCTTCAGCGCGTTGGCGTTCGGCATCTCGACATTGCCCTTCATCCTGCTGTCCGCGCTGGCGGGGCAGCTTGCCGACACGCTGGACAAGGCGTTCATCGTCCGGATCGTCAAGACGGCCGAGATCGGCATCATGCTGCTGGGCGCGACGGGGTTGCTGGTTGCCGAGCGCGGCCATGCGCATACCAGCCTGATCCTGATGCTGGGTGCGGTGTTCCTGCTCGGCGTCCATTCGACCTTCTTCGGCCCGATCAAATACGCGATCCTGCCGCAGCATCTGCACGAGGATGACGTGCTGGGCGGCACCGGCCTGGTCGAGGCTGGCACCTATCTGTCGATCCTGCTCGGCACGATATTGGCGGGCTGGATGCCGATCGAGGCGACCGCGATCCTGGTGCTGGCGGTCGCGGGCATCGGCTGGTTCACCGCCCGCGCGATCCCGGCAGCGCCGCGCATGGGACCTCGGTTGCGCGTCAATTTCAACCCGTTCACCTCGTCATGGCGGCTGATCCGCGCGACGCTGCACATCCCGCGACTGTTCCTGGCGATCTGCTCGATCAGCCTGTTCTGGACGATCGGCGCGGTGCTCATCATCATCTTCCCGCCGCTGGTGAAGAACGTGCTGACGACGACGCAGGAGGTGGCGAGCCTGTTCTTCGCCACGCTGTCGATCGGCATCGCGATCGGATCGGTGGTCATCAACACGCTGCTGAAGGGGCATATCTCCGCCCGCTATGCGCCCGCCTCGATCATCGCGATGGGGGTGTGCGTGATCGTCTTCTCGTTCGTCGTGCGGCTATGGGTGCCGGCGCCGGCGGGGCATCTATACGCCTGGAGCGAATTCATCGTGCAGCCGCGAGCGATCCCGGTGCTGGGCTCGCTGACCGCGATCGCGGTGTTCGGCGGCATGTTCGTCGTGCCGCTCTATGCGTTCCTGACGACCACGGTCGGCAAGGACCAGACGGCACGGACGGTGGCGGCGAACAACGTCGTCAACTCTGCCGCGATGGTCGCTGGCGCGGGCGCGGTGCTCGGGATCAGCTACCTGGGTGTCCGGTCGCAGGACATGCTGTTCCTGGTCGCCGCCATGTGCCTGGTCGCGGCCTGGCTCGCGCAGAAGCTGCACCGCGCCTGCCATTAAGGCGCGATCAGAAGATCAGCGTGTAGAAGCAAGTGAAAAAAGCGAAAAAGCTGAGCAGGAATAGCTTCCAGTCCTGATCCTCATTGGAGACGATGACGGGTTTGGGCGGCGGCAGCGAGGCGCGGAAAGGATGGCGGGCGGCTTCGTTGGTGAGCACTAGGTTCCTGGTCATGACGCCTGTTAACGCCGCGTCAGGATTTCGGACCATCGGCAACGCGGGGTCAAAACGGCACGTCCGGTTTTGGTACGGTGCCGAGAATCGTTGAGCATGGTCGTATCAGTCCCTAGGCTGGCGGCAAACCACGAGGGCGAGGCGATGGACGACGCGCTGGCAGAGGCGAACCAGGCACAGGCAATGATCCGCCGCGTCTCCCCGCAAGGCCGGGCGGAGGCGCGGCGGCTGCGCGAGATCAGGGCGCGGCGGACGCGCCGGCTGGCAATCCGGTGTGGCGCAGTCGCTATGACGGTAATCGCGGGTTATTATCTGCTCAGCGCCGCGATCGGCCCGTTCGGGCCGACCGGCTTCCCGATCGCGATAGCCTTCCTCCTGCTCGGCTGCGCGCTCGTCGCGATCCTCGGGCGCGAGAAGCGGACGGCCGAACCCGCCGTCGGCCCCGGCGACCTGCCGCTGCTCCCCGACCGTACCGAGGCCTGGATGGCGACCCAGCGCCCCGCCCTGCCCGCGCCGGCAGTGACGCTGCTCGACGCGATCGGCCTTCGGATCGCTGGCCTGCGCCCGCAATTGGCGTCGCTGGACGAGACCGGCGCACCGGCCGAGGAACTGCGCAAGCTGGTCGGCACCGAACTGCCCGGCCTGGTCGACCAGTATCGCGCGATCCCGGCGGGCCTGCGCGGCGAGGCACGCGACGACGGCGCCACGCCGGACGCGCGGCTGCTCCACGGACTGGCCGTCGTCGACCGCCAGCTGACCGACCTCACCCGCCGGATCGGCGCCGGCGCCGCCGACGGCCTGTCGACGCACGACCGATATCTGGAGGGAAAGTACGGGGACACTCCGGCGGGCGATTCGCTCTCCTGACGAAGTACGAACAGTCGGACGCGAGCGGACTTGCGATGTTGGAAATCGCGTGACAGCATGTTGCCGCTCTTTCCCATCGCCGCACTCACGCAACCCGCCAGATCGACGCGCGGCCGGCCCGTCGACATCGGCCGGACACCGCGTTTTGGTGTTACCTACTGTTACCTACTTTCGTCGACGCCCGCAAAAACACCGCGACCGTCGCCTCTTCCTCATCCTCCCCCGCCAGGGGGAGGGGGACCGCCGAAGGCGGTGGAGGGGGAGGCACCCCAAACGTCAGCCCTTCCGCCCCCTCCGTCCGGCTATGCCGGCCACCTCCCCCTGGCGGGGGAGGATCAGAAGCAAGCGTACCGCTTCGATCTCACCACTCCGCCTCCTACCCGTTGACCGACAGCACCAGCGCCGGATCGGGGATGTCGTCATGCTCATGGCCCGGGATGGGCACCACGGCCGTGCCGATCGAGAAGAACTCGATCACGTGGCTCGCCCAGCCGTGGCTGCCCTCGTGCAGGTCCGCGCCGACGACGCCCTCCGCCCCCGCCTGCGTCGCCTCGAGCTGCATCCGCTCCATCGCGATCTCGCGCGCCTCGTAGAGCGCGAGGCTGAAGTTCGTCAGCTCCACATTCTGCCCGACGCTGCCGAGCGATGCGAGCGGGCCGCGCCGGGCGACGTGATAGACGCAGCTTCCCATCACCATTTCGAGCGGGCGATAGCCGGCCTTGAGTAGCGTCCAGAAGTCCTGGCCCGACAGCGCGGAGGTGAACGGCTGGCCGTTCGGCCCCTTGAATGCCGTCTGACCGCCGGCGTGGACGATGCCGGTGCCGATCGCGACGAACTCCAGCACCTTGCTGTCCCATTCCAGCCGCTTCACCGTCAGCCGCACGCCGACGATGCCGTCCGCGCCCATGTTCGCGGCCTCCTGCCGCATCCGCTCCATCGCCAAAGCACGCGCCTCGTACATCGCGGTCGACAGCGTCTCCAGCTCGACGCTCGGCGACCAGCCGGCGAACTGGAAGCCCAGGTGATAGATGCACGATCCGACGCAAAGGCCCACCGGCTCGAATCCCGCCTTGCGGACCAGCAGGAACTCGTTGACCGTGAAGTCGGACGTGAAGATGCCGCCCGGGTGCCCCTCGCGCCGCAGCCCCTGCAATCGGGCCAGCGCATGCTGCGGGATCGCCCCCGCCTTCGTCGACAGATCGTCGCTCATCAGATCGCCCCTTCCGTATCGCCCAGATCGCCATAGCCGCTGTGCCGCGGGCCGTCGCTGCGTGCCAGCGGGCTCGGCCCGTCCACCATGTCTACCACCGGCTCGATCGCCATCGGCACGGGGGCGCCCGCCCGCGTGTCGACCACAGTGCCGATCACGATATGCCGGCCGAGATAGCGCGGCGGCTGCTTGTCGCGCTCCTGCCGGATCAGCTGGCCGAAGTGCGTGTGCGCGAGAACGCCGTTGCCCTGGCTCGCCGCCGCCTTGCGCAACTCGGCATGCGCGTCGCGGCGGATTCGCTCCCAGAACTGCGTCAGCTCGGGCAGCGCCTGCGAGCTCCACGAGTTGATCGCGCGGTTCGTCTGCCAGCCGGCACCCCAGCCGCCGCTCCCAAGACCGCTTCCCCATTGTGGTGGAAACCAGTCGTATTGGGCGCCGACCGCGATGCCGACGGGCACGATGTCCGCTTCCAGCAGCCGCACGAACTCCAGCGCAGGGACAGTCGCGACGGCGGGATCGGGGCTGGCGGGCAGGCCGTCGATGCGGACGGCGGTGCCGATCAGCGTGAAGTCCATGCTCGCGCCCATCCGATGGTTTAGCGTCCGCATCCGCACGTCCACCACCGCATTCGCGCCCGCCGCCCGCGCCTCCTGCCGCAACCGGTCGAGCGCGGTGTGCCAGCCGTGCGCATGACCCTCCGTCCAGCTCCAGCCATATTGGAACCAGCAAGTGCCCGACACCGTCGCGACAGGGCGGATGCCGTGGCTTTTCCCCAGCAGCAGCTCGGCCGGCGTCATTGTCGCGACCCAGGCCGCGCGCCCGGCCCGCGCCTCACCCAGGCGCTGCTGGACATGGGCGGGCAGCGTGCCGGCGGCGAGCGCCATACCCCATTCGCGATCGCGTGCGATCTGGGTGTCGCTTAGCCTCGACGATCGTGTGAACCAGCCCATTCGCCCGCTCCTGTGACGGCGACACCCTGCCGCAAGCCGCGGCGGTCCGCCAGTCCCCGCCAAGCGGTACATTGCCGGACGATGCGCCACGGGCTAGGCGCCGCCCTCGATGACCCGCTCGGACCACCGCCCCGGAACGATGATCGCGGGACGCGCCGTCTTCCCGCACCGGCACCTGACCGGCATCGCGGGCCTGGCGCCGCACGAGATCCGCTTCCTGCTCGACGAGGCGGAAGGATGGGTGGAGGCGAACCGCTCGCGCGGCCACGGCGGCGGGTCGGCGCCCGACAAGAGGCTGGCGGGCCTGACCGTCATCAACGCGTTCTTCGAGAACTCGACGCGGACATTGCTGTCGTTCGCTATCGCCGGCAAGCGGCTGGGCGCGGACGTGATCGATATGCACGGCTCGACCAGCTCGGTGAAGAAGGGTGAGACGCTGATCGACACGGCGCAGACGCTGAATGCGATGCGCGCCGACGCGATCGTGATCCGGCACGCAAGCTCCGGCGCGGTGCGGCTGATCGCCGACAAGGTGGACTGCCCCGTCATCAACGCGGGCGACGGGCGGCACGAGCATCCGACGCAGGCGCTGCTCGACGCGCTGACGATCCGGCGGCGGCGCGGCAGCGTCGCGGGGCAGCGGGTGGTGATCTGCGGCGACGTGCTGCACAGCCGGGTCGCGCGGTCGAACATCCTGGCGCTGTCGGCACTGGCCGCCGAGGTTCGGGTGTGTGCGCCCTCGACGCTGATGCCCGCCGCGATCGAACGGATGCGCGCGGAGCCGTTCAGCGACTTCGACCGTGCGCTCGACGGCGCGGACGTGGTGATGATGCTGCGGCTGCAGACCGAACGGATGGCGGGCGCCTACGTCCCCTCCCCACGCGAGTTCCACGCCCGCTACGGGCTGACGCCGGAGCGGTTGGCGCGCGCCAAGCCGGACGCGCTGGTGATGCACCCCGGACCCATGAACCGCGGTGTCGAGATCAGCTCGTCCGTCGCCGACGATCCGCTACGCTCGGCGATTACCGAGCAGGTGGAGATGGGCGTCGCGGTCCGCATGGCCTGCCTTGACGTGCTGACGAGGGCCGCGCGCGGGGTGGAGGGATGGGCGTGAGCGCGGGCTCGACTGTCGTCGCGTTCGTCAACGCGCGGCTGGTCTGTCCGGTCGGAGGCGTCCGCGAGGGGTCGCTGCTGGCCGTCGGCGGCGCGATCGCGGCGGCCGGGCCGGTCGAGGTGCCAGCCGACGCGCAGGTGGTCGATTGCCGGGGCAAGCTGCTCGCGCCCGGCATCGTCGACCTCGGCGTGTTCGCGATCGACCGCGCGGCGTGCCGGGCGGGCGGGATCACCCGCGTGGGGCTGATGCCGGACCAGTCACCGGTGCTGGACGGACCGGGCCTCGTCCAGCGCGCGGCACTGATCGGCAAGCCGGACCTGTGGATCCACCCGATCGCCGCCGCCACGCGCGGGCTCGCCGGCACCGAACTGGCGGAGGCGGCGATGTGCCGCGCTGCCGGGGCGCGGGCGTTGGGGACTGGCATCGGCTGGATCGCGGACGCGGGCGTGATGCGTCGCGTGCTCGCCTATGCGCGCGATCTCGACCTGGCGGTGATCGCGCACGGGGAGGACGGCGGCCTGGTGGGCGAGGCGGTGGCGACCGAGGGCGAGACGGCCACCCGTCTGGGCCTGCCCGCCGCGCCTGGGCTCGCCGAGGCGCTGGCGGTCGCGCGCGATCTGATGCTGACGGAGGAGACCGGCGCCCGGCTGCACATCCGGCAGGTGACCACCACGGCGGCGCTCGACTTGGTCCGCGCCGCCAAGCGCCGGGGTGTGCAGGTCACCTGCGGTGTGACGCCCGCGCATTTCCTGCTGTCGGATATCGCGGTCAGCGACTTCCGCACCTTCGCCCGCCTCTCGCCGCCGCTGCGCGACGAGGCGGACCGGGGCGCGGTGCTGGCGGCCATCGCCGACGGGACGATCGACGTCCTCGCCTCGGGCCACGACCCGCGCGGGCCGGAGGAGAAGCGGCTGCCGTTCGCCGATGCCAGCCCCGGCATGGCGGCCGCGGCTACCTTGCTCGCGCTCGCGCTGACGCTGGTGCGCGACGGGTTGGTGACGATCGACCGGCTCTTCGCGCTGCTCGCGGCCAACCCCGCGCGCGTGCTGGGGGTCGCGGCCGGCACGCTGGAGCCGGGCGCGCCGGCGGACCTGGTGCTGGTCGATCCCGACCGGCCCTGGCTGATCGACGCCGAAACGCTGCCCGGCCTTGCCGGCAACACGCCGTTCGATGGCCTGCCGGTTCAGGGTCGCGCGCTGCGACTGTGGAAGGGCGGACGGGAGATCGCAGGCTAGACGTCAGCGCGACGCGAACTGGACGTCCTTGCGCGCCCATTGCGCGATCTGGTCCCCGGCCGCGGACCGGACGAAGCAGGCGCCGCCCCGCGCGCGATAGCTTCGGCACATCGCATCCGCCTGGCCGCGCGAAAAGCCGCCCACCGACAGGCGATAGACCTGACCGGTATGTGCCCGAAACCCGGTGCCCTCCGGCATCAGCCCCCTGAGCGCCGCATCGCGTCGCAACGCCAGAGTCCAGCCGTTGCGCGCTATGCCCGCGGACTGGAACGCACCGATCTGGACAAACCACTTGCCGGTCGCGGCGTGGCGGACGGACGCGACGCGCGCCGGCTGGGGCGACGATGCCGCCAGAGCGACGTCATGATCCCCCGGCGCGGGCTTGGTGGACAGCGGCTCTGGCGTCGCGACGACCGGGCTGACCGGAACAGGGCTCGCCGCCACTTCGACGGGTGCGGCTTCCGGTGCGACCGCGACCGGGGCGTCTGCAACCTTGACAGGCTCGGCTCCGATCGACGCGGGGGCGACGAGCGCGAGCGCTACCGGCTGCCCCGCGTCGACTACCGGTACCACGCCGAGCAGCGAGGACACCTGATCGGCCGCGCCAGCGGGCCGGGCGAACGCAGCCCATTGCATCATCCGGCGATCAACATCGGCTGGAGCAAGATCGGTCGCGGCGACCATCTTGGCCTCCGCCCAATGACCGGCGAGCGCGAGGGCGAGGGCCAGGTTCTGACGCGTCTTGACGGTGGCGTCCGGCGACCGGACCGCCGCCGTCAACAGCTCCACCGCTCCGGAGGGATCGCCCGCCAGCGCCATCGCCAGGCCACGATCGGCAGCGGGTATGGTGGCCGCGTGGGCGTCCAGCGTCGTGCGCGCGCCGGCCCAGTCGCCCAGCCCGGTCTGCGCCAAAGCCAGGTTGAGCGCGGCCTTGCCGTTGTCGGGCTGAAGCCGCAGCACGTCCGCGAACGCCTGGCTCGCCGAGGTCAGGCGACCGGCCTTCAGATAGCTTTGCCCGAGCAGGAGGCGGTAATCGACCTGCTGCGGTCGGGCGGCGACGGCCTGCTCGGAAAGCCGCACGGCCTCGTCCGCGCGACCGCGCACCAGGGCCTTGCCGGCTTGATCGGCCGCGGTCGCCGCGACCTTCGGGCTCATGTCGCCGGCGGAGGCGACATGGTCACCGCCGCCCGCGCAACCCACCACCGAGCCGCCCAGCATCAGGGCGGACAGTGACAGCGAGACGATGGAGTGCTTGTTCATGAGCGGTTTCCCAATAGATCCGGCGTGGAGCATCGCCCGGCGAGTTCCTCCACCTCGGGCAGCGTGGACAGAAAGGCGTCGAGCGCTTCGGTGACGATGGCCTGCGCGGACCGATGCGTGACGGCGGCGGCCAGGCGCAGGCGCAAGTGACGATCGGCCGCCAGCCGGAGCGTGAAGGCAGCCTTGCCGGTGCGGGCGATATCGGGACGGGCGATGTCGGGGTGGATCAGGGCAACAAGTGCCGAGGCGGCGGGCTCCGACGGGACGATCCGGGCCACCTCGTCCAGCAGCACGGATCGTTCGACCAGGACGGGGGGCAGGTCCACGACCGGTCTCTCCTCTGAGGCGGGCAGTGCCGATGGCTCGGCTGCCGGTTCGGGGGCACCCATGTCGTTCCAGCCAAGATCGTCGACCGTCGGCACGATCGGTCCGGCGAACCCCTGCGGCCGCATCGCCGGACGCGCATGGCCCTTGCGGGCGAGGAGGCCCGACGACAGCGTCGCGATCGGCCGGATGCCGCCCAGCATCACGCCACCCCGCGCCGGCCGAACCCGCTGCCCGCGAACCGGCCCGCGGCCGAATTGGGCGCGGCGAAAACCGTGCGACGGAAGTTCTTCTCGAGCCGGTCGGCGACATAGACCCACAGCGCCGCGACCTCGGCGGCGGATTTGCCCTTCGGGTCCACCTCCATCACCGTGCGCCCGTCGATCATCGACGCGGCGAAGTCCGTGCGCTGGTGCAGCGTGATCGGCGCGACCGTGCCGTGCTGCGACAGCGCCACGGCGGCTTCCGAGGTGATCTTGGCCTTGGGGGTCGCTGCGTTGACGACGAACACCAGCGGCTTGCCGGCGCGCTCGCATAGATCAACCGTGGCACCGACGGCGCGCAGGTCGTGCGGGCTCGGGCGCGTGGGCACGACGATCAGCTCGGCGACCGCGATCACGCTCTGGATCGCCATGGTGATGGCGGGCGGCGTGTCGATCACCGCCATCTTGAAGCCCTGATGGCGCAGCGCCTCCAGATCGGCGGCGAGCCGCGCGACGGTGGTCTGGGCGAACGCCGGATACTCCGCCTCGCGCTCGTTCCACCAGTCGGCGAGCGAGCCTTGCGGATCGATATCGATCAGGACCACGGGACCCGCGCCCGCCGCCTGCGCCTGGACGGCGAGATGCCCGGACAAGGTCGTCTTGCCCGATCCCCCCTTCTGCGATGCCAAGGCCAGAACGCGCATGTGCCCCCGTGGTGTTATTCGATCGGCTGGGTCGCACGGGGGGCGCTAACATCGGGTTAACGCGTCGCCGTACCGCTCCGGGACTGAGGTGAACGCCGCCTTTGCCATTCGCGCGCGGACGCGTCATGATAAGGCCACGTGGCGAGGCGGGGACGGTCATGACGAGGACACGGATGATCTGGCGCTGGCTGGTGGCAGGAACGATGGCAACGGCCGCCGTCCCCGCGCTCGCCGACGTCAAGGCGGGCGTCGACGCCTGGAACCGGGGCGACTATGCGCGCGCCGTCGCCGAGTGGCGCGGCCCCGCTCTCGCGGGCGATCCCGACGCCGAATACAACATGGGGCAAGCGTACAAGCTGGGGCGCGGGGTCCCGGCCGATCTTACTCAAGCCGAGTCCTGGTATGAGAAGGCGGCTGCGCAGGGGCACACGATGGCGCAGGACAATCTCGGGCTCGCGCTGTTCCAGGACGGCCACGCGGCCGACGCGCTGCCGTGGCTGGAGAAATCGGTCGCCCGCGACGAGAGGCGTGCCGAGCTCGTGTTGGGCGACATGCTGTTCAACGGCGACGCGGTGCCCAAGGACTGGGTCCGCGCCTATGGGCTGGTCAATCGTTCGTCGCAGCAGGGGCTGCCGCAGGCGTCGCAGACACTCGCCCAGATGGATGGTTATCTCAGCCCCGAACAGCGCCAGCAGGGTATCGCGCTCGCGACCCGCATCGCCGACCAGGGCCGATCGGCGCAGATGGCGGCGCTCGCGACCCCGTCGGCCGTGCGCGGCGTCGGTGGCCCGATCGGACAACTCCCGGCTCCCGCCCACGCCATAACCACCCCTCGCATTGACCGGCCAGCACCAGGCTCGATCGCGACGGCCGATCTGCCGCCCTCGTCCGCATCGAAGCGCCTGTCGCCGCCCGGAACACATGGTATGCCGCTGACCGATGCAGGACCGGCGCCTGCCGTGGTGGTCCAGCCAAAGCCGGAGCGGCACACTGCTGCGGCAACCCTGCCACATGACAAGCCGCTCCATCCTCGCCTGGCGGTGGCGACGGGCGGACGTTGGCGGGTGCAGCTCGGCGCGTTCCGAGACGAGGGCAATGCGCATGCGCTATGGGCCAAGGTCGCCGGGCGCGTCGGTGGGCAGCCCAGCTATGCCAAGGCGGGCGGGGTCACGCGGCTCCAGGCCGGTCCGTTCGCTACCAGGGCCGATGCCGAGCGCGCCTGCCATGCCGCTGAGTCAAGCTGTGTCGTGGTGCCCTGACTGCACCCAGTCGGCGCGTGGGATGCCCTGCGCGTAGAGGAGCGCGGTTAGGTCGCAATGGTCGATCCGCGCCGCGGCGCTGGCGGCGACCACCGGCTTGGCATGGAAGGCGACGCCCAGTCCGGCCAGACGGATCATGTCGAGGTCGTTCGCGCCGTCACCCACCGCCAGCGTCGCATCGTCGCCCAGGCCTAGCCGCGTCCGTTCCTCGATCAGCGTCGCGCGCTTCGTGGCGGCGTCGACGATCGGCTTGGCGACCGTGCCGGTCAGCCGGCCGTCGGCGATCTCCAGCCGGTTGGCGATCACCCGATCGAAGCCGAGCTTCCGCCCGACCGGTTCGGCGAAGCGGGTGAAGCCGCCCGACACGAGCACGGTGTACGCGCCCCGCGCGCGCATGGTGCCCACCAGCTCGGCCGCGCCCGGCATCAGGTGCACACGCTCGGCGAGGCAGCGATCGATCGCCCGCTCGTCCAGCCCGGCGAGCAGCGCCACCCGCGCATCGAGCGCACCTGCGAAACCGAGCTCGCCCCGCATTGCCGCCTCGGTGATCGCGGCGATCTGCGGCTTGATCCCGGCGTAATCGGCGAGCTCGTCGAGACACTCCACCGTGATCATGGTGGAATCCATGTCGGCAACGAGCAGCTTCTTCTCGCGACACCCGGAGGGCTGAACGACCACGTCGACACCTTCAGCCAACCTGTGCAATTCGCTACAGGCGGTCGTCAGCCCCCACTGGAAGGGGATATCGGCGGCTTGTCCGTACTCAATCCAGCTAAATGGATCGGGACCGCAGCCAGCTTGCAGCAGACGACTGCCTGCCGCGAGCACCAGTTCTTTGGGGAGGGCTCCCGCTGCTACAAGCGTTGCGATGAACATGGCCGAGACATTATCCCCAAAGACCCGTTTGTGTTGAGCTTGTCGAAACACGCGCTACCGCCTCGAACGAAGGCGCGAGTGGCACGTCCTTCGACAAGCTCAGCACGGACGGGGATAAGAGCGTGACACTCCCTCCCCTCGTCGTCATCGCAGGGCCGACCGCGAGCGGCAAGTCCGCGTTGGCGCTGGCGCTGGCCGAGCAGCACCGCGGCACGATCATCAACGCCGACGCGAGCCAGGTTTATCGCGACCTGCGCGTCCTGACCGCGCGGCCGTCGCCCGAGGAGGAGGCCCGCGTACCGCACCGGCTGTTCGGCTATGTGGACGGTGCCTGCTCCTCCAACGCCGCCGGTTGGGCGGCCGATGCGACGCTGGCGATCGAGGAGACGTGGGCGGCCGATCGCCTGCCGATCCTCGTCGGGGGCACCGGGCTCTACCTGCGCACGTTGCTCGACGGCATCGCGCCGGTCCCGCCGATCGATCCCGCGATCCGCGCTGCCGTCCGCGCCTTGTCCGTCGCCGACGCTCACGAGGCGCTCGGGCGGGAGGACCCGGGGGCGGCAGCCCGTCTGGCGTCCGCCGACACGACAAGGGTCGCGCGTGCGCTGGAGGTCGTCCGGTCCACCGCTAGGCCGCTGGCGGCATGGCAGTTCGAGCGGCGCGGCGGCATCGTTGACCAGGTCTGCCTGACGCCGCTGATCCTGCTGCCGGACCGCGTCGAGCTCACCCG